>JAUSMA010000015.1 GCA_030645475.1 Nitrospirota bacterium | reverse complement strand
CGGTCGGCAATGCCGACGATCTCAATCGACGGGATTTGGTGCAGCAGATCCAACAGCGCGCGGCCGCCGCGACCTGCTCCCAGAATGGCGACCTTGGTAGGGTCGGAATGTTCCATTCAGGCGGTCTCCCTATGGCAGAGTTGGAACTCTTGTGCCGAGGAGGGCAAGGAGGGGAATGCCTCTCCTCGGCACAGCGGGGGTGGAGGCTCATGGTTACAGTCGCGCAAGCTCCCGCTGCTCCATGGCCCGTGCGACGGCTGACCGTAGTTTCTCGCCTTCGACCGGTTTGACGAGATAATCTACCACGCCTTGCCGGAGGAAGGAGGTCGCCATATCGGTATCCGGGAAGCCGGTCAGCACGATGAGCGGGACATGCGGGTAGTTGCTTCGGAAGTAGGCGATGGCTTCGGCTCCATTGACCTTTGGCATGCGGATATCGCAGATCATCACATCCAGCATGAGCCGGTTCTCACCGCTGTTGATCGTCTCAATGGCTTTCTCACCGTTCTCAGCCTCAAGGACATCATAGCCCGCTTTCTGCAGCGTCATCTTCACGACTTTACGAATATCCGGCTCATCGTCCACCACCAACACCCGTCCGTTGCAGGCCTCTCCACCGACAAAGAATCCAGATTTGAAGTCACTCATGGCACCCTCCTTGGTTGATAGTGAGATGTGTTTTCCTCCTGGCCCCCTCACATGCTCTTGAACTACGTAAGTCGCAATGCGCGTGCCAGCATGACTGCGTAGAAAGGATTCGGGTTTCCCTGCAAACATGCGTTTTCGGTCACAGGGCGCGTAGGCACGTGGTTGATACCCACCAGCATGTGCTGAAAACCACCACCAATGAGACTCGACAGTGACGTGAGCGTTGCCGTTTCTGGTATTCACCGCGAGCGACGAAACGAGCATGGTCCCTGCGAGGATGCGAGAGCGAAAGGCCTGTGGCTCGTCGATCGGATGAATCACATCTGATGCGGGACTGGATGAGAAGGGATACAGGGCTCAATAGCGTTCATGCTCTCGGAATGGGGCTTTCGGAGCCTGCTGTCGCGATTAAGCCCTGTTCATTGGCTTTGAATTGCCTTTCAGTCTGGCGCTAGGGTATCCTGACAGCACAATGAAATTGGAGAGTTTATGATCACGCCAGACGTGTTGACCGATTATGTGCGAAAGACGATGCCGGATGCTGCGGTGACGGTCTTGGACCGGACCGGTACGATGGATCATCTCAAAGTGGTGGTGATTTCGGCAGCGTTCGCGGGAAAGAACCTGTTGGACCGGCATCGCATGATCTATCAAGCATTAGATGTTCCGATGAAGGACGGGCGGATTCATGCGCTCGAACTCACAGCCAAAACCACAGACGAAGCCTAGCAGGATGCTGAAACCGTCCGCCAGCGTCGTTCTCGGCTCCTCGAAATCCTCAACGTACCCTCTGGGGTACGCCTCCGGTTTCGACTTGCCTGCGGCCTTGCTGGACAGACTGTTTGAGCATCCTGCGTAGTGTGCTTCCGTTGTGCCAGATGTACGGACAGTTGAACTTTCGTGTGCCAACATAGTTTATCCGCAACTTGCGAGGAGGCCGAGCCATGGCAGATTCCATTCAAGATGAAATTAACAAAGAAGTCGCCGCACACAAGATTTTGATCTACGGCAAGGGCACCAAGCAGATGCCGATGTGCGGGTTCACGCGAGAGACGATACAGTTCTTCGATAAGTACGGATATCCGTTTGAACTGATCGACGTCCTCACTCAACCAAGCAAGCGAGAAGCGCTCGCAAAAATGACCAACTGGCCGACGCTTCCTAAGGTGTTCATCGACGGACAGTTTTACGGCGATACCGATGTGCTGGACCCGATGGCGGCCAAAGGCGAGATGGAGCCGCTGCTGAAAAAAGCATTCGGGAAATAAGATAGTCGAGAAGAAGTTCGGGAAGGGCGTCTGTCAAACTCTCCTGCTCGCGCAACGCGCGGCCTCCGAAGGCCCTCGTTGGACGCGCGCAATCGAGAGTTCGACAGACGCCCTTCCTGTTTTTATCATTCAGCGGCTTGAGCGGGGAAGGTAAGAGGGGAAGGGCCTGGCTTGGTCCTCCCTGCTCACGGAACCCCCACGGTGAAGCGGTGGTCGTCCGACGTGCGCAGGGAGGACCGAGCCAGGCCTCTTTGGAGATATTCTGTAGGAGCTTGTCTTAATGGATAAAGCGACAACCACTCGATAGGCGGTTGCGATCAGTGGCTAGACTGGTAGGAAGACGTAGGGTATAAAGATGTCCATAAACTCTCGATGAGACATCCTGAGGTGTATTAATTGGACGGGAGCTCAGAAGTCCGTAACTTATACGGACCCACCTGATCATTGTTAGACGGCTCACAAAGAATGGTGATGAACACATGCCTTCTTTCTTTCCTGCCTCAATCCGAGATAGCACGCGAGTTATGATGTTCGTGGATGGCGAAAATCTTGCGAAACGTTACTTTGCGATGCGAGGTGATGAGCGTCAGCGAGAGCATGTCGTCTTTGCCAAGGATATCTTTGTCTGGTCGCGTTATGCCAACCGAGATCACTTCCCGCAAGTAGTCAGACGGCACTATTACACGTCGGCCCCTGGGGATCGTGATGCTCTCGGCGCGATCGAGAATCAATTACGGGCCGTTGGAATCGAAGCGCCGCGCGTGTTTCATCGCCCAAAGTCCGGCCGATCCAAGCGAGTTGATATTACATTGGCAACGGAAATGCTCACGCATGCTCACCGAAAAAACTTCGACGTGGCAGTGCTTGTCGCGGGGGACGAGGACTATGTGCCATTAGTAGAGGCAGTCAAGCGTGAAGGTCAGCAGCTCGTCCTTTGGTTCGTTGAGGATGGGCTAAGTGCTTCCCTTCGTGCCGCAGCCGATCACTTCTGGAACATAGGTGAAGTTTTATTCGTGGACCGAAAAGATGAACCAGCGTTTACCGAGCTCTATGGTTAGTCAGGTGGACTTTCAGCGTCGGAGTCGTTTAATCACAGCGTTGCTGTTGACGAATCCGGGGGAGTTGAGAGTCGGCTCGTGACTGCGCCTGCTATCCTGATCCGCTTATTTCATTTTCAAGAGTAGCCTGGTCGATCCTCGATTGCGCGCATCGAACGAGCACTTTCTGAACGTGCGCGTTCTGCGAGCAAGAAGGGCACCTGACCGCTCCCGCCCCGCCTCTCGTCAGCCCTGAATCAGAGCGCATAGGTGGCCGGTGGACTCTCGGAATGCTTTCCGGTCGCCTATATGGTCCAGGGTGTTTGTTGCGATCCATGAATCACAGCGATAATGTCCACTTGGTCTGGCTTGATGTGATAGATGACTCGGTAGGGACCTTCTAGAACTTCCCGTATCTGTGGGAGCTCCACTTCAGGGACGATGCAGCCAGATTGGGGGAAGGCGCCGATTTGCTGGGAACGTCTGGTGAGACGGTCAACGATTCTCAGGGCGTACTCTGGTGAGCTCTGCCCGATGTAGGCATGAATGTTTCGCAGATGGCTTATGCGGTATCGGTCCAGTGGACCCTCACGCCAGCAGTCCGAACGAGGAGCGCACCTGATCGACATCGGTCGTTCGCCCCGCCTGGCTGTCAGCCAATCCCGCCTCAACAGCCTGCCGGACGTAAATTTCGTGTATGAGGTCCTCCCATGTGGAGTTCTCAGGGAGCTTCTCTACCAGCCTGCGGGCTTCTTCCTTAATGCTCGGAGTAGCCATATGTTTCACTCCTCTGTTTCTGCAATGAAACCAGCTATACGATAGGCAGGAGCTTGAATCAATGAACCGAAATTTACGGGGGTGGGCTCATGAACTCAGTGTGAGGGGCTGCCACACGGAAGGCTTCGCCGATCCCCCCCTTGATGGTCGTTTCACTACCGCTTCGCTTCCGGCGGTGGCCAGTTCATTTCGGTGTGTCTGCCGCAGTAGTAGCAGGAGAGGCGGTACCGGCCTTTGCGGCGAGGATTCGGTAACGATGTAAAGGTGATGGGGGTATCGTCGAAGGGGCAACTGGGTTGATCGTGTAGGAGATGCACCTCGGCCATCATCGTGATCGAGGCATCGTCCCAGGGTGGGGTTGTCTGCTCTTTGCCGGTAATCTGTTCCTTTGTATGGCACCGTTCGCATTCGGCTTCGTAGGTCTTGATCTTGGCGAGATGGGGCGTGAGGTCTGTCACGTCCATCGCTCCGTCGCAGCCTGGCTTGGCACAGGTCACATGTTCATGTTGTAGGGCCTGGAGAAACCGACTGTGTGCTGTTCGTTCCTGTTCTGTTTTCATAGTTTCCTCATTCCTCCTTATTCCTCACTGAGGGTGGCCTGAAGTGCCCTTTGATTGCGCGCATCGGACGGTATACATGCTCCCTCAAAGCTTGCTCGTTATCTCCCAAGGGATGGGGGCTGATTGATCTTCCACTGCGCGCGTCCAACGATTGCCTTCTGAGGCCGCGCGATGCGCTAGCACAGAAGATCAACAGGCTCCATCCCCTCCGCTGTTCTGCGAGCAAGAAGGGCACTCAGGCTACCCGTCATATCCCCCATGCTCCACTGATTTGAATGTTGGCTCCATTTACGTAGCGGGCTTCGTCACTCAGGAGGTACCGTACCGCCCCGACGGTGTCATCAATCGTCCCAATATAGCCGGCGGGGATTCGTTTGGTCATGCCTGCGAGTTCTTCCGGCGGCGCACTGCCTGAATCGATGAAGCCTGGGGAAATCGCATTGACGGTAATGCCATGTGGCGCCAGCAATTTGGCCAGCGTGCGGGTTAGAATCAAGACTCCAGCCTTGGCGATGTAATGGGCCGTGACGTCCGGCTGTGAAATCATCTGGTCGGCATTGGCCATGCTGAAATTGATGATGTGCCCTGATTTTCTGGTCTTCATGCCTGGTGCGACGGCTTGCGCCAGATAGAAGATCGGATGGAGGTTGCCGTCGAACATCTCGTTCCAGCCTTCGACGGTTTCGTCGAATAGGTTCACGCGATGGTAGGGCCCTGCGCCGTTGATCAGCGCGTCGATCCGTCCCCATTGCTGTTCGACGTGAGTCACGAGCCCTTTGGCCGCCTGGGCGTCCGACACGTCACAACGAATCGAGAGCACACGGCCCCCAAGGCTGGTGATGGCCTCGGCTGTGGCTCTGGCCTCTGCGTCGCTTGTGCGGTAGCAGATGGCAACTGACCATTGTTGTGCCGCGAGGTCGAGCGCGATCCCCCGTCCAATGCCTTTGGCCCCGCCTGTGATGAGCGCCACTTTCTCTGTCATCAGTGATCCCTTATGCGGTGTGACCGATTGCTGATCTTATCGAGTCTTGAGTCTGGTCGCGAGCAGCTGCAAGGTGCCGGCTGTTCGCATGGAAAAGGTCCGGTCTTGTTTGGGTTTCTTATTGTCTTCTTGGCATTCTGTGGTGAGCGATTGCAAGTCTGCGATGGTATCCACGTCGCGCCAGGCGGTGGTGAGTCCGACGGATAAGCCCAGCCCCTTGGCTTTTTGCTGTGTGACGGCAAGAACTTGATCGGTGGACCAGGGCACTCCGGTAAAGAGTTTTTCTACTGGCTGTTTGATGCCGATCAAGTAGTACCCTCCATCGAGAGCCGGCCCTAAGACCAGGTCCGAGCGGCCGAGCATCGTAAAGGCCTCTTGATACACCGAGAGCGGCAATGTCGGGACATCGGTTCCCACAATGATCACTTGCTTGTAGCCTTTCGCGAAGAGATCGACTGAGGTGCGGTGCATCCGCTGGCCGAGATCCTCTCCTACTTGATCGAGCAGGTGGACGCTCTGCCGTTCTTCCATGATTTTGAAGAACACGAGTTCGGAGGATGGCGCGCAGGCCAGGTAGCGATGGAACGGGAGCTGCAGTTTGGCGACCGCGAGTTTGGATCGTTCCAGCATGTCGAGGACAAAGCTGCCGTGCAGGGTGGCGGCCTCGTCAGGGGTCAGTGGCGGGCAGAGCCTGGTCTTGACCTCGCCTGGGATCGGAGCTTTGGCAAAGATCACCAGCGCGCATTCGATGCGCGCCTGGTGTGAGGCGAGGGGCGATGGGCGAGAGGGGGAATGAGCGCTCTTTTTATTTTCTGATTCGTGTTTCATCTGTTCCTTTGGTCCATGGCCTCGTGCCCCTCGCCCCGCGCCGTCTCGCGCACCGTCGCATAGAGGTGTGCGAGACGATGCGGCGATACCCCGATCCAATAGAGGAATCGCAGTGCCCACATCAAGAGGATTGTCGGCAATGGCCCCTGCTGCTCCCAGCGGCGGAAGGAGGTGGTCACGGTTGCGGTCAGGGCTGCAGTCACGCCCCTTCGTTTGAGTCTGCGGGAGAAATCGATGTCCTCCATCAACGGCACATCGGCGAAGCCTCCCATTTGTTCGAAGATGGGACGACGGACGAAGAGGGCCTGGTCGCCGGTGGCGATGCCGCTTATTCTCGAGCGCCAGTTCATCATGCTGCTGATGATGGAGCCCCACCTCGATGGGCGATCGAATCGGACATCGAACCGTCCTCCCACCAGATCCTGCCCGGCCATCGCCGTCTCGATCACAGTCTTTGCGTCGTCTGGAAGCTGCGTGTCGGCGTGGAGAAATAATAAGATTTCCCCTCGGCTGGCCTTTGCGCCTTCGTTCATCTGGCGGGCCCGCCCGCGTGGAGCAGGCAGCAGTCGAACGGGACTGAGCACTGAGTGCTGAGTCCTGAGCCGATAGGACTCAACGAGTAGGGGAGTCTGGTCATGGCTGCCACCATCCGCCACGATCAGCTCATCGAAGCCGAGGGCTGCGGTCTGTGCCAGGGTGGCCATGATCGTCCGTTCTTCGTTGAGCGTAGGGATGATGACGGAAATCGTCATCGCCATGGTTGTTAGCAGTCTGCAAGAAAATTATTGTGGTGCACTAGAATTTTAATGGCTCGCACGGATGGCACACCAGAATGGCAATTCGATAGGATGCTCAAACAGGCCGTCCAGCAAGGCCGCAGCGAGTGAAGGGCCGAGGCGTACCCCCTGGGGTACGTTGAAGGGTCTGAACGATGCGAGAACGCTGCTGGCGACCTGTTTCAGCATCCTGTTAGGCAGGCTTCTTCGGTTCGTTGAACATGAAGTACATAACGACCACTACGGTCGACCAAAACACCACTTGCTTGTGCCAGAAGAGGACTTCTCCATAGTGGAAGAAGATGGCTGCGAGCAGGAGGGAGGCGCCGATGAGGCTGTAGCGGAGGGTCATGTTTTCGACGACCGCATTGGCCCATACGGCGACCCCGCCGAAATAAATTAAGAGAGGAATCACGTCGATCTCGAATCCTCCGCTGATCGAGAGAAAGATGTCGAGAAAGCCGATGAAAATCAGGGCGGTGCCCACGATCATCCCGGCGACACGCATTTGATTGTCGCTCCCGGAGTCGTCATCTGATTCTGGGCGCACCGGCTTGTTGGTTGGCTCTAGCTGCATGGGCAACTGGTTCCTAACTGTTCGTGAAATGTGAAACGTCCGAATAGGGAGCAAGATACGCGTTTTGCCGGATGCTCAAACAGGCCAGACTTCTCACCCGCCCAACCCCGGTGCGCCAAGACGCACCTTGTCCCAAGCAAGGCCGCAGCGAGTGAAGGCCCGAGGCGTACCCTTGGGGGTACGTTGAGGGTCTGAACGAAGCGAGAACGACGCTGGCGGACTGTTTCAGCATCCGGCTATACCTTGAAATGTTTGCTCAGGGTCAGTCCCTGGCGCTGATACGAAGACCCAAGCGCCGAGCCATAGAGCTGACCGGGGCGCGCGAGCATCCTGTCGTATACAACCTTGAAGAAGGTTTGTCCATCATGGATCAGGAAGGGAACGTCGTGGGGGCGGACTTCCAAGACCACTTGGGTGCCGTGCAACTCGCCTTGGCCGTACCCGAACCCCGGATCGAAAAACCCGGCGTAGTGGGTCCGCAACTCGCCACAGGCTGCTTCGAAGGCGACCATCTCGGCCGCGTAGCCGGCCGGCACACGGATCCGCTCTTTCGACGCGAGAATGTAAAATTCTTCCGGCTCCAAGAGGAGGCTGTCCTGGCGGTGGCGGTAGAGGGGCTCCCAAAAATCGAGCGCCGCATAATGGCCGACCTTCGAGAGATCGATGACGTGACTATTCTTCTTCGCCCGATAGCCGATAATCGGCGAGGTGCTTCGGTCGTCTCCCTTTAGGTCGATGCGGAGAAATAGGCCGCGGTCCGTACGGAAATCGCGGGTGCCCAGTGCCTGCTTGGTGGGGAGGTTGTGGTAGAGCAAGGGCTCCCGTTTGTGGAGCGTTTGCAATGACCGGTCCGGCACAGTGGCGTCGCCGCGCACGAAGCGAATTTGATTGAGGGAGTACCCGGTCTTCACTTTGATCGTGAACGAGCGAGGGACGATCTCCAGATAGAGGGGCCCGGTATAGCCAGCTCGGATTTCATCGAATCCCGTATTGAGATCCGTCACGACGCGGGTAAAGACGTCTAGCCGTCCGGTCGTACTTTTGGGATTGGTCCTTGCCCGGATCGTCTTGGGTAACGTCACCCGTTCCAGGAGCGGCACCAAATAGACATGGCCCTTTTCGAGGATGGCTCCCTCGGTCAGGTCCATCTCGTACATCACAAGATCGGACTGATAGAAGTCCAGGACGTTGAGCCGGCTCGTAATATCGGACAGTTCCGGCAAAAAGCTGCTGATCAACCGATAGGCCTTGCGCCCGAGCCGCAGGTCGAGGCTGGCCGGCTGAATTTGGCGGTCTTCGATCGGTACGTCGGCTTGGATGGCCCCGCTCGCGATCAGCTGCTTAATCTGTTGGTAGGGCAAAATGCCCTGCGTGGTTCTGGTGCTCACAGGTCGTCGTGCTCTCCATTACTACATGAGTTCAGTGAAGGCCCTGCGCTGACCATCGGCAGCTCGCGGGACGAACCCTGTTTCGGCTGAGGATAGTGGAAGGCCTTGCCCTCATAGTTTTTCAAGAGGACTCCCTCGGCATCCATGTGCACCATATAGTCGCCGGGAAGCAAGGGGATCTTACCGCCGCCGCCTGGCGCATCGATCACGAAATGTGGGACGGCCATTCCGCTGGTATGGCCCTGCAGCGATTTAATGATGTTCAATCCCGTTTCGACCGTGGTGCGGAAGTGATTCGTGCCCTTGGTCAGGTCGGCTTGATAGAGATAGTAGGGCTTGATGCGCGCGAGCAGGAGCTGATGCATCAAGCGCTTCATGATTTCAGGGTCGTCGTTGACGCCTTTCAATAGTACGGTTTGCGCGCCAAGCGGCACACCGGCATCGGCTAACATCCCACAGGCCGCTTTGACGGCCGGAGTGAGTTCGTCCGGATGGTTGAAGTGCAGGTTCATATAGATGGGGTGATACTTCTTCACGATCGCGCAGAGTTCCGGGGTGATCCGTTCCGGCAACGTGCCGGGCACCCGAGAGCCCAGGCGAACCAGTTCCAGATGTGGGATGGTGCGCAGGGCTTTGAGAATTCGCTCCAGTAAATGATCCGGCAGGAGCAGCGGGTCGCCGCCGGAGAGGATGACGTCGCGCACTTCGGTATGTTCCCGCAAGTAGGCGATGGCTTGATCGAGTTCGCCTTTCTTGAGGAAACCCGGTTTCCCGACCAGCCGCTTTCTCGTGCAGAAGCGGCAATAGATCGGGCACTGATTCGTGACCATCAGCAGGACGCGATCCGGATAGCGGTGGACGAGGTGCGGGACCGGGCTCATGAGGTCCTCTTCGAGCGGATCGTCTTCCGCTTCGAAGTCATCCATTTCGGCGATGTCCGGGACCACCTGTTTCCAAATGGCGTCGCCCTTTTCCTTAATCGTCGCCATCACCGTGGGGGTAATGCGCATTGGATAGTCGCCGACGATGGCTTCGATTTCTTTTACGTCGACACCGAGCCGCTCCGCCAAGTCTTTGGGTTTCACGATGCTGTCAGCGAGTATGCGTCTCCAAGCTTCCATGCGGTCTCCTTTGCTGTCGAGTGGATCGGCAGGTTGTTCGATTAACGACCCGGGATCCGGTCCTGACCGTACGTCTTGTCCAAATAGTCGAGAATGTCGTCGGTTTCCGTCAACACCCGGTCTCCATCCTTGAGGACGGGAACATAGTACTGGCCCGAGACTTCGTGGACGATTTTGCGCATCGGCCTGATGTCGGGCACGATGACCTGCTCGTAGTCGATGTGGAGGTCCGCCAGCTTGTCGCGCACGACTTCACAGTCGGGGCACCAGGCAACATGATAGAGAGTTAAAGCCATAGCACTCAGCACTCAGCACTCAGGTTCTTCATCGCTGCGCAGGGCACCATGACGGCGTCCTTCATTCCGTGGATCACTTTCTTGTCCGATGAACAGACGGTTGCCAGGATACCAGCCAGCTCGATCGTTTCGCCACTCACGAAATAATAGGGGGAGAGCCTGGCACGACCGGACATCCGGTTCATGTCGCCGCTGATGGGATCGAAGTAATCGAGGTCGTACAGGCGGCCCTTATGAAACTCCTGCAGGATATAGGGCGTTTGGGGAAACGAGGCCAGGGCCTTGTCGATGGCAGCAGCCCATTCATGTTGCGGCATATCGTGGCCAACCGACACCCCTCGGCTGCCCCAGGCGAGTTCGGAGAATCCCGATGGCTTGATCACCAAGTGCCGTTCTTTCTGAGTGGCCGTGGCCAGATCGCGCCAGTTCATCACGGCCCGTCCGCCCATTGCCAACCCAGGAATCGTGGCGGATGGAGGGATCGGCGCAGGATCGAGAATCCACGTACGAGGCATGATCGTCGTCAGATGCAGGAAGACCTCTTGCCCCAAGGCTTGCTCCCAGAAGGGGCGTAGGGCCGGGTGATGGAGCAGGGCAAAGGCGAGCTTTTCTTCCAGCGCCGGCTTATAGGGCGGCGTGACGGCGACCCGGTCCTTCTTGACCGCATATTGGACAAGTTCTGATTTGGGAATATTGAGCAGGTCGAATAACTCGTAGAAGCGATAGATCAAGGCGATCGGCAGATCGATTCCTTCGTGGGTGATCCGGAGGCCTTCTTCCGTGAATCGAACCTGTCGAGGCTCCACGCAATAGGCGTCGACCCCGATCGCTCGCAGCCGGGCCGTGAGCCACGTCATTTCCGGTCGATAGTCTTTGGCTTCTTCCGACAGCAGAATCGCGATGCAGCCGGTATGCTGGGCGAGCTGGGCCTTCAGCATGGCCGCAAATCCTTGCACCATCCCGTCGGGCCCTCCCACGAGCGACAGCCCATCAGTCTGCGCATCGGCATAGAGCGACGAGAGGCAGGCCGTCATGCCGATCCCGCCTGGGACTGAGTCGAGTTCGGTGATGACCATACCATCCTGGGTGGGGATGACGTCCGGTCGGATGACGGCGGGGAGGTGATCGCGAAATCGCTTCATCCGGCTGTACGTGATCAGACCTTCCGGCTTGCCTTGGTCGAGGTATCCCGCGATCCAGGTCGGTTGGAGGCCTCGCACACTGTCGAGGTAGAGGCGGTTCAGCGCCCGATAAAACGAAAGGAGCTGCGGGCCAAGCCGGTGAAAAAAGTCTAACTGCTCTTGGGTGACGGTGAATGGCGTGGTAGCGATTCGCCAGGTCGTCGTCGCGGCAACCGCTCCGGGAACCGGTTCTTGTCCTGGCAGAGCCGGAAAGAGGCCCGCGTGGCTCAGTTGGTCACGGATGATCGCGCAGCGATGAAGGAGGTCGGAGGTAGCCAAATCAGACAGAGGGGGTGTCCATGTCAATGAGAGCCTTTCATGCGAGGGCAACGAACTCTAACACGAGGATTTAGGATCGTACAAGGGGCGAGGGGCGCGAAGGGGAAGAGGCGGTGAGATCGACGCAAGGTTATGGCAGCCGGTGCTAATGGAGCGGACAACGGGAGGCAATATATTGCGGCACATGATGAGGAGGGACGCCAGTGAAAAGGTGACATCCCCTTGGGCCCTCCTGCAGAATGGTGCTAGTATACGCGACATATCGATTGGAATCCTCCCATGTCCGACTGTACCGATGAACTGCTGGGCCTGTCCGTGACATTATCAACCGCGCTGCCACAACTCGTGCCGAGCCGTAGCTGTCTACAGTGCGATGTCTGTTGTCGCTTTCCGGACCCCGACAGTGCCCTGCGTCCCTATTTTACCGGGGACGAAATTACCAGAGCCCTGACTGGGGGCATTGAGAGCACGGCCTTTCCCGATCGGCGAGGCTCGCAGGTAACTCTGGTTCCAGTCCCCCATGGAGAGGGCTATCTCTGCCCGGCATTCGACTCAGCGACGTCACAGTGCCGTATCTATGAGCAGCGCCCGCTCGATTGTCAGCTCTATCCACTGGCGCTGATGTGGAATGAGGCGCACGACCAGATTTTTTTGGGGTGGGATACGAAATGTCCGTTTATGCGAGAGGAAATTCCGGGAGAGATCCAGCATCATGCCGACCGGGTGATGGCGTTGCTGGATCAACCAGGCATCCGTGAAGAGCTTGTCACACACCCTCGGCTCGTCGGACGGTTTCAAGAGGACGTGATTGTGCTGGCCCCCCTTCCAGATATGACAGCCGCAGTTGCCGCTCGGTGGGGGACCCTGTCGCTGCAGCGTCTGACGGTAGACGATATCCCTCGACTGACGATAGCGCTGGATCGGTCTGGATTTGGCGGGCCTCAATCGCCTGCCGCCTATTCGCCGATCTATCACTATATGAGTAACGGGCTGTTAGCCTATTGGTGGATGGAGCTTCACGGGGCCTTGTGCCTCTTTGCGCAATCGCCGGACGGGTGGTTCATGCTCTTGCCTCCGTTGGGGACCGGCTCCATCGACGCACCATTGTCTGCCGCGATGGAGCTGCTGCGGCGCTGGAACGGTGACTCGTCGGTCAGCCGAGTTGAGAACGTGTCGGCCCAGTTGGCACCAAAGTTTGAGCGGCTGGGATATCGTCTGACGCCCAAGGAACCAGACTATCTGTACCGTGCAACGGACCTCGCAGCTCTGGCGGGCGACAGATATAAATCTCAGCGCGCATTGTGCAATCGATTCGAGCGAGAGCAGACCTGTGAGGTGGACAGCTATCAGCTTGGCGACCGTGAGGGCTGTCGTGTCCTCCTCGGGGACTGGTCCCGCCAGAAGCAAGCGGAAGGGCTTGAGTCGTTCGGCGAGATGCTGCTGGCTGATGCGGAGTCGGTGCATGAAGTCCTGTGGTCGCATGCGCCGGTCCTTCAGATCAGCGGGACGGTCGTCAGGATTCAGGGCCGGATCTGCGCCTATACCTTCGGCTATTGGTTGACGGACGCGACATTCTGTGTCCTCCTAGAGGTAGCGGATCGGACTCTTCCCGGTCTGGCGCAATATCTATTTCGTGAGACCTGTCGGATGGCTGTATCGAAAGGGGCCGGCTACATCAATACGATGGATGATGCAGGGCTGCCAGGCCTGCGTGCATCTAAACAGGCCTATCATCCGGCTCTGCTGATTCCCAATTTCGTCGCTTCCCCGGCGCGTGAATCATGAAGACGTCAATGGCCCTCTCATTCCTCGATCTGCGCCGCTATCGCTGGTTGCCCTATCTCATTATTGCCATGTCCCTGCTCGCACTTATCGCCGGCGCCCGGCTGATTCAGTTCGTTGAGTCTCGACTGGTGGTGGCGACGGGGGAAGAGTTGACGCTTGCCGCAGCGGAAGTGGCCGAGAAAACCGATCGGATGTTGTTCGAACGCCAGGGCGACGCCCTCATGATGGCCCGCGCCTTTTCGTTGCGCGCCTCGGATCCGAGATACCTGTCCGAGTATTTGAAGTGGATGAAGACCGCCTATTCCCCGGTGTATCTGTGGCTCGCGGTCACGGATAGTCAGGGCTCGATTGTGGCGGCGACAGAGTCTTCGCTGACGGGGCATGACTATAGCCAGGCCCCATGGTTTTTGGCCGCGCGTGCGACGCGACGACTGGACGTGGCCGATGTGGCCGCGCATGAGACGGACAGTGGTGTCGATGCCATTGCCCTTACGGCTCCGATTCTCGACTCGCAAGGCACGTTCCTGGGCGTCGTGACCACGCGGGTGGGGATTCCATTTTTGGAGGAGGTCACCACCAGGACCATTCGCGCGCTTGAAGATCGACAGGGCGGGGGTGGGCGAGTCGAATATCAAATGGTGACGCAGCAGGGCAAGGTGTTTGTCGATTCGATGGTGTCCTCTTCGGAGAATCTCAATCTCAAGACCATGGGGCTCCCGTCGGTGCTGTTGAGTGAGGCTGGAGATCCGGGGTTTATCGAAGAGGAGCATTTGCGCCGGCATGTTCCAGTGGTGACAGGCTATGCGAAGACCCAGGGGTTTGGAGAGTTTGTCGGGTTGGGCTGGACGGTCCTGGTGCGCATGGATCGGCAGGATATTTTGGCACCGATTCATACGTTCATGTGGAAAGCTGGAATCATTGCCGGAGTGGTCTGGATTCCCATGTTGGTGTTGTTGCTGTGGTCCACGGCGCGATTGCGCGCTGAACATCGACAGGCGCAACAAGAAAGTGCCTGGGCGAAGGCCGCCGAGACCGCGCTACTCCAAAGCCAGGAGCGAAACCGAGCCATCGTCGATACCGCGCTCGATGGGGTGATCACGATCGACTCGACCGGGATTGTGACTGATTGGAATGCGCAGGCCACGGCGATTTTCGGATGGTCTCGCGAGGAAGCGCTCGGAAGGGCCCTGGCTGAAACCATTATTCCTGAGCGGGATCGTCAGGCGCACGAACGGGGCATTCGTGAGTTTCTCCGGACCGGGGCCGGCGCAATCCTGAACCGCCGGATTGAAATTGTCGCGCAACACCGGAACGGCTGGGAGCTTCCCGTCGAGCTGGCGGTGTCTCCGGCTAAGATCGGGGATGCCTATATTTTCAGTGCCTTCATTCGGGACATTACCGACCGCCGCCGGGCTGAACGGCGCCTGGCATCTCAGTATGCGGTGACGCGAGTCCTGTCCGAGTCGACGACCCTGGAAGAGGCGGTCCCGAAAATTATTCAGGCGGTTGGGGAGAGCTTGGAATGGGATCTGGGCGTCTTCTGGCGGGTGGATAAGGCAGCTGGGTTGTTGCGCTGCCTCGATCAGTGGAAGTCGTCATCTGTGCAAGCCGATCCGTTTACGATGGTGACCTGGCAGCAGGTATTTCTTCGGGAAGAAGGCTTGCCCGGGCGTATTTGGGCCAGCGGCAAGTCGGCCTGGGTGACAGACGTTGCGCTGGATACGAATTTTCCTCGTGGCGTGCAGGCTCAGGAGGCTGGGCTCCATGGGGCGTTTGGATTTCCTGTGCTCATCGGAAGTGAGATCGAGGGTGTCATCGAACTCTTCAGCCGTCAGGTCCGGCAGCCCGATGACGAGTTGTTGCGAATGGTGGAAGACATCGGCCTCAAGATCGGCCAGTTCGGAGAGCGGGCTCGAACGGAAGGGGTGCTTCGGGAAACCGAAGCCCAATTGCGCCAAGCCCAGAAAATGGAAGCCGTCGGGCGATTGGCCGGCGGCGTCGCGCACGATTTTAACAATCTCCTCACCGTGATTCGAGGGTACAGCGAGTTGCTGCTTGGCCGGCTGGGACCCACCGATGCCATGCGGAAAGATATGGAGGAGATCAAGAAAGCGGCCGACCGGGCATCCGGGCTGACTCGTCAATTGCTGGCGTTCAGCCGCCGTCAGTTTATTGCGGCGAAAGTGCTGGATCTCAACGCCCTCGTGGCCAACATGGATGGCATGTTGCGGCGTCTCATCGGTGAGGATATCGTCGAACTCTGCACGGAACTCGACTCCTCAGCTGGCGCCATCAAGGCGGATCCCGGACAGGTCGAGCAGGTCATTATGAATCTGGTGGTCAATGCGCGCGATGCGATGCCTAAGGGCGGGCGGCTGACGATTCAAACCAAAAATGTGACGATCGGTAAAGGGGCGCGCCTGGATGCCGTCGGGGTCGAGCCGGGATCCTATGTGCTGCTGTTGGTTCGCGATACCGGTCATGGAATGGATGCCGAGACTCGGTCTCACCTGTTCGAGCCGTTTTTCACGACGAAGGAGCAGGGAAAAGGGACAGGACTAGGACTCTCAACCGTCTATGGCATCGTCAAGCAGAGCGGGGGGAGCATTATGGTGGAGAGTGCTCCTGCCAAGGGCACGACCTTCCGGATCTACTTCCCACGGGTCGAGGCCGAGGCGCCGGGGGCAGCGGGGGCGACCGAAACGATCGATCCGGCGCGTGGCCGCGAAACGATTCTCTTGGTCGAAGACGAACCGGCGGTTCGGGGGCTGGTACACGAAACATTGCGGCTGCATGGCTATACGGTACTGGAGGCGCGTCACGGTATCGAAGCCCTCCTCACCAGCACCAAATACGTGGGGCCCATCCATCTGTTGTTGACGGATGTCGTGATGCCACAGATGAGCGGCCCCGAAGTCGCAGAGAAGCTCCTCACTGTTCGTCCGGGAATTAAAGTGCTCTACATGTCGGGGTACCCGGACCATCCGGTGTTCGACCAGGGCGGCGTAAGCCGAGAGACGGGGTTCCTGCCCAAGCCCTTCTCCCCGCACGTGTTGGCGCAAAAGGTGCGGGAAATACTCGACGGTGTAAAAGCCGCCTAAGCAAGGGGGTGGTCTCGTAGCCAGGGCATCCCTTTGCTCCCGGAACGCGCACGATGAAACAGTGCTCGTTCGACGGCCGCAGTCAGGATTGCCCTGGCTGCGAGATCTGAGAGAATAGTAAAAGCACAGCATTGGCCACTCCCTCTATGATAGACGTGAGAAATCGGAAAGCTGTCTGCTTGTCAGAGTTCTGATATCCCTGCCGGATCGCTTGATCTTCAGCCTCGGTTCCGTTTATCGTGCCCTACCGCAGCACGAAGCTGGTTGAACATCTACAAAAGGCAAGAGTCATGAGTCAGCAGGGACGCGAAGTCGACGTGGGGCAATATCGAATCGAGCGGGAGCCGTTCTACGCGGAGGTCCGTGGCGAGATCGGACTGTTCACGATTGCGGCGAACAGCAAGATGCCGGTCATGCTCAAGGGGCCGACCGGCTGCGGCAAGACCCGATTCGTTCAGCATATGGCCTACAAGCTCGGTCGTCCCTTGATTACGGTAGCCTGTCACGAAGATCTCACCGCTTCCGATCTCGTGGGGAGATATTTGCTGAAGGGCCAAGAGACGGTGTGGGTCGATGGGCCGCTCACGCTCGGCGTGAAACATGGCGCGATCGTCTATTTGGACGAAATCGTCGAGGCGCGGAAGGATACGACGGTCATTATCCACCCGCTGAGCGACGATCGCCGCCTGTTGCCGATCGAGAAGAAAGGCCAGATTCTTGAAGCAGCAGACGACTTCCTGCTCGTCATTTCTTACAACCCCGGTTATCAGAGCGTGCTCAAGGATTTGAAGCAAAGCACGAAGCAGCGCTTTATGGCGATCGAGTTCGACTATCCGGCGCCCGACGTCGAAACCACGGTCGTCGAACGGGAAGCAGGGATCAGCCGTGATCTTGCTGCCAGTCTGGTAAAGCTCGGCGGCAAGGTACGAAACCTCAAGAATCATGGCTTGGAAGAAGGGGTTAGCACCAGATTGCTGATCTATGCCGGGACATTGATACGGCAAGGTGTGGCGACCGATCGAGCCTGCGATGTGGCGATTGCTCGTCCGATTACCGATGATCCCGATATGCAGCGCAGTATCTTGGAATTGGTGAAGGCCATTTTCTAATCCCTTCCAGGGTGCTGAAAAAGTCCGCCAGCATCGTTCTCGGCTCATCGAAATCCTCAGCGTGCCCCTGAGGGTACGCTTCCGGTTTTGATTCGCCTGCGGCCTTGCTGGACGGTCTTTTTGAGCATCCTGGGACAACGTAAATGAGCAAGCTCTGTTAGGTTCCTGGCTCTGCCACAGATGAATGCGCTGATTGTGCAGGACACCAAAGCCGGAGCGGTCCTCACCGTTCATATCCAGCCTAAAGCCTCCACTACAGAATGTGTGGGCCTTCACGGCGACGCGATTAAAATCAGAATAGCCGCCCCTCCGGTCGATGGCGCAGCCAACGACGAATTGATCCGATTCTTGGCCCGCCAACTCTCGACGCCTCTTGCTTCGGTGCAGATCCAATCCGGTGCGAGTGGGCGGCACAAACGTGTCCTCGTGAAAGGGGCTACCGCGCAGCTCGTACGAGACCGCTTGAACCTTGGTGAGGAGAAGGCAGTGGCGAAGCCATGAGGCAAAAAGTGTTGTGCCTCCTCGGAGGATCGCTGCTGCTCACCGCTTGCTCGACGGCCCATCCCATTCTGTATCCCAATGCGCATCTGCAATCTGTCGGGAAGGAAGTCGTGGAGCAGGATCTTGAGGCCTGTCGGCAATTAGCGGAAACGGCTGGGGCGGAAGAGGGGAGCGGGAAGGCCGGTCGTGTGGCGGCCGGTACGGCGGTTGGTGCGGGAATCGGTGCGGCAAGCGGCGCAGTCGGTGGCGCCATCTCCGGTGCTGCCGGCAGAGGTTCCATGATCGGGGCCGCGAGCGGGGCGGTGTGGGGATTACTCACGGGGTTATACTACGCGTTCGCCGGGTCGCCGCCGAATCAAGCCTACACGAATTTCGTGAATCGGTGCTTGCAAGAGAAGGGGTATGAGGTGACGGGTTGGCAGTAGGGGAGGGCAGGGAGGGAGGGGGGACCTCTGTGCTCGCGGAACGCGCGCACCTGAGGTCTTCCCCTTCCATCCCGCCACGAATTGGGAGGGAGAATAAGATGATTGTGAGGAATTGTCGGTGTTGTCGTTGATGTGGCGGCGTGGTGTGGCGGCAGTCCTAGGAATGAGTCTTCTCGCCTGTGCTGGGCCGGAGCCGTTGTTGCGGTCGAATGCGAAGCTTCAGTTGCAGGGGCGGGAGGCGGCAAAGTTCGATGTGGCGATGTGTCAGAAGAAGGCTGACGAGGCCGGGTTGAAGCCTGGCACCCGCGCCCGAAGCAGTAACATGGCTGCTGGTGCTGTGTTGGGGCTGCTGACTGGCGCTGGAATCGGGGCATCGAGCGGGCTCATTGGCGGCGTGCCTGGCGTGACGATCGGGGCAGCAGTCGGTGGCACGCTCGGAGTGATCGTCGGGTCGTTGGGCGGCGCCTACAAACCGCTGGAGCCGGATCCTCCGTATGCCGATGCGGTAGTGCGGTGCTTGATTGAAAAGGGATATGACGTGTCGGGGTGGCAGTGAGGGGACGGTCTCGCAGCCAGGGCATCCCTTTGCTCCCGAAACGCGCACGATGAAATAATGCTCGTTCGACGGCCGCAGTCGGGATTACCCTGGCTGTGAGACCTGAGAGAGTGATGATTGCGGAGTAAAGAGACTTAGCAGAGGCCAGCTTTGCAGTCGGTCACGACGAGATTTGTTGCTTTCTCACCTGCCTCGAGTTCTATCACCAGCCAGGCTAGCCCCGACAGTCGTTCTTCTTGGTGTGTGCCCGATCCTCCTTCGATCAGACTGACGATGTAGTAGCGCCCTGCGGGAACCTTCGTGAACCAGAAATGTCCGGTGGGGTTGGCTCTGGTCGTACGGAGATAGGGAGTGAGGCGTTTTTCTGTCTGGAGTCTGGTCAATGCTTCGTGGGCGCAGTCAGCTGGAGGGCGTGTGGTTAGGGTGCTTTCCGCTGAGACTTGAGTTCCCGTTGCTGAGCAGGAGGTAATTTTGACTTGGTGGTCGAACCAATAACGGGTGTAGGGAGTCATGGGGATGAGATGGATTGGCGCGCCTGCTTGTGTGATGGCTTTTCCTGATGGCGAACTGAGAAACGCTTGCCCGGTCAGACTACTTCGCCCTTTCTGTTTGTAGGAGAAGAAGTCTTTTTCGTTCAACGGTGGCGGGTTCGATGGGGTTGGCTCAAGCGCTTGTCCCGATAGGGGGCATAGGCTCATGAGGAGAAGGAAGAGCACGGATCCGAACTGGAGTCGATTAGGGTATCGCATGAGCATCAGGCGATTGGTGTTGACGAATCCTTGTCCGCTGTCTGTGGTGCAGCTGCCGCTTTGTGTTTGAGTGCTCGGCCTTTGTCGGGAGTTGGGTCTGTGACGACGCCATAGATCTCCCGCCCTTCGTGGCCTTCCGGGAGATACTCGGTGATCGGTAGGCCGTCTTTTCGCACGAATAACAGACAGTGACAATATTTGTAGATCTGCATCTCGTCGCAGGCGCACATCCAGCGACGGAGTTTGGCTTCTGCCTGTTTATCCTTGTAGAAGTTACAGGGGCAGAGGGGTTTGCCCAGCTCGTCGATGTGCATCGCGAGGCCTTTGACCACGGCTTCGGTGACGGCGGGCATGGGATGCATGGCGGTTCCGCTCTTGTCTGCAAAGCCCTTCACGTACTTCCACATTTTGTCGAGACTCTCTTGCTTGGGCTCGGCCATCACAACTCCTTTGGCAAGGGGCCAGGGGCTAGTGGCGAGAGGAAGGACGAGGATTTCTGCCCCCTAGCCCTTGCCTCTCGCCCCATGCCTGCGCGTCAGCGCCTAGTTTACAAGCGCCAGGGCGTCCTTTACAATCCAGCCCTCCCCTCACATTCCGTAGGATTGGATCGAGAATCGAGATGTCGGATACCCATCAGCAATTGATCGCAAAGCTGGCGGAGGAGCTAGGGCCAGCCACGGCCCAGCACCTGGTCTCTCGCCTCGTCGAGGCCTCGGTAAAGCCGAATCAAGCGGAAGGCGTGTTGCTGCTGCTCGATGAGCTACATGAAATATCTCCGAAGGTTGCCCGCGCTGCGATCGAGTCGTTCCCTGACCTGCAGCGCCGGGATCGGCTCAGCGATGCGGTGGCCTGGCTGGATCTGGGGATTGCGCTCGCCGGCTCATCCGGTGCGATCGGATTGAAATATTTCAAGGAGAGCCCGCTGGTGTTGGGCTTGATCGAGCCTCCATCTGGCCGGTCGTTGGTTCTGAAAACTGCGTTGGAACTGGCCGAGCAGGATGCGAATGTGGCGCTAGAATTCCTCCGCGTGTCGGCGGAAGCGGTCACGGTTATTTCGCCGGATCAGCTAGAGGCCTGGTTGGAAATCGGGTTCGAACTGACGCAGGTCGATTTTGTCGTCGCCCTGGAGTATATCCGCCAAATCCCCGCGGTCGCCCGCGTATTGCCGATCGAAGAGGCTAGAGCCTGGGCGACGTTCGGGATGAAACTCATTTCCCAGAATAGTTTCGGCAAGACGGACTATTTTGGGACCATTGAATTCCTCCGCACCAGCCCGCTCATTCTCGGCGATCTTGACGACCAGTCGGTGCGGGCCAAGGTCGTCACGGTCGGGTCGTTGCTGGCTGAACGGGATCCCGGGGCCGGCATCGCCTGGTTATCGGAATCGCCGCGTCTGCTGCGTGCCGTGCCGAATGAGGGCTGGAGACTGAAAATATTGCAGTACGGGGCTTTAGTGGCCGAGCGCGATGCCGATACGGCGTTGGCCTATTTGCGGCGCGCGCCTGAATTGGTGACGGTGATCGGCGAGTCTGCCGAAGCCATGGTTCGATTTGAGGCCTGGTTTACCGCGGGAATGGAAGTGCTGGCCTACAGTGTCGAGGGAGCCAGGGCCTATTTTGCACTGGAGTCGCAGAAGGCGCTGACCTCGGTGGAAGCGGCCTTAAGCGGTGTGCCGTTGCGGCACGTCGCGCGGACCATCAAGCTCTTCGTGCAAGGGCTCTGTGGCACGGACTTGACGATTCAGGCGCTTCCCGATTCGCTGAGCCAGGAAACTGCTGCGCGAGCTACAGTGAGCCAGAATGGGCGTATCATCTCGCTGCCGGCGCTCCTCCGCCGCTATCCCACGGCCGAGGAGAATACGCGGTTGTATTTGGTGATGGCCGCTCACGAAGCGGGGCACGTGGAGTTCGGGACCTATCGGTTGACCCTTGAGCCGTTTGTGGACCTGGTCCTGGCCCTGCGACAGAAATACGGTCGAGTGAAACAGGTTGAACCGGACAGTTTGGTGGCGTTATTTCGTTTCTATCCCCATCCGGGCCTGATCCAGGACTTATGGACGCTGGTGGAGGATGCGCGGGTTGAGTATTTGTTGCAGCGAGAGTATCCGGGGCTCCAGCGGGATCTCCAACAATTCGCGCGAGAGGCCATCACGACGCGGTCGTTGACACATGGGCTGACGGTCAAAGAACTCGTCGTCGATCAACTGCTCCAGCTGTCGACCGCCGCGTCGCAGCCTGTTGCGATTCATGAGGCCATCAAGGACGAGATCGCCATCCTCTGGCCGATGTGCCAGGTCATTCTGGCTCCAACGGCGACGGCGGAAGAGGCCGTGCGTCTGGCCCATGCGCTCTATGTAAAGCTCGAAGAATTATTGGCGCCGAAAGGGGCGATGATTCTGGCCGATCAGGCCGGTGACGTGTCAGAAGAGCTGGGTGTCGGCCCCTCCGCTTCCGATCAGACGGGTGAGGACTATCGCCCCGTCACCAACTGGGTGTACCGTGGGGCGATGAACCCTGAGTTCATTCGTCAGAATGCGCAGGATGGACGGCAGGCGGACGATCAGCAGCAGTCAGACGAGATTCAACGGATGGCAAGCGCGGCAGGCGGATCGCAGGAGGCCTCGTCGCAGGGTCAACAGAATCGAGGGGGCACACGTACGGAGACGGAGGGGGATAGGCTCGCCGGGGGGCGGCAGTTGCCGTCCCAGGTGGAAGAGCTCTTGGCCGTGAAGGTCGAGCAGCCGGCGCCGATCGATCATGCCGGGCCGGGCGATCGTGCCGTGCGTTATCCGGAATGGGATCAAGGGATTGACGACTATCGCCTGAACTGGTGTCGCGTCGCCGAACGGGCTGCGGAGGAGGGGAGCGGGGATATTGTCGCGGCGACGTTGAGCGCCCATGGCAGTGAGGTTTCCGCCCTTCGACGGTTCTTTGAAGGTCTGCGGCCACCGGGGCTGCGGCGGGTGCCGGGCCAAGCCGATGGCGACGAGCTGGATGTGGATGCGGCCGTCCGTATGTGTGCGGAGCGCGCGGCGGGCATTGATCTGTCGGATCGGATCTATGTCAGGCGGGAACGAAAAGAACGGGATGTTGCGGCTGCCTTTCTGGTCGACGTGAGCGGGTCAACCAGTCGTCAGTTAGAAAGTGGCCGCCGCGTGATCGACCTGGAAAAAGAGGGGCTTGTGTTGCTGTGCGAAGCGCTTGAGGCGGTCGGAGATCAATATGCGCTCTATGGCTATTCGGGCCAAGGCCGCGGGCAAGTGGACTTTCTGGTGATCAAAGATTTCGACGATCCGTTGGGCGGGAAAGCGGCGCAGCGGTTGGGCGGATTGGTCCCCATGCAGCAAAATCGTGATGGGGCGGCCATTCGCCATGCGACCGCCAAATTGCTGGCGCGCGAAGCGCGGACGAGGCTGCTCGTTCTCATCAGCGATGGACGTCCGCTCGATGACGGTTATAAAGACGAGTATTCACTGGAAGACACCAAGGCGGCGTTACGAGAGGCGCGTCAGCGGGGGGTTCATCCGTTTTGTATTACGATCGATCGGGAGGCCGACGGGTACGTCCGGAGAATGTACGGGGACGTGCAGTTTGCCGTCATCGATCATCTGGAAGCGCTGCCGAAACGCTTGCCGAAGATTTACCAACGGCTCACGACGTAATACGTGAAAGGTCGGATGTTGCGGAAGGATCGCGTCGCACTTTTGGGCTCAACATTTCACGTTTCACGAGAAATACAACATGGCCAATGAAACTGACCGACCGACTGTGCCGCCCTGGCTCTATAAGTTGTTTTCAGGGAATCAGTATCCCTATGTGCGTCGCTTGGCGAAGTTTGCCCAGCCGACCAAGCCGGGGGAAGATCGCCAAGAGCCGACGAAGGAGATGATCGAGGCCAAGTTTTGGGAGGTCTATCCCCGCTGTTGGGCCAAGATTCTTCAAGAAGTCAAAGTGGGGATGATTGTGGTTTTCCACGACCTTGGAGAATATCCAGCGGGAGGGTTTCAAGAGCTGGTCGACGATCCGGATGCCTTTCTTGCCAAGAACTATGGCAAGAAGAAGATCAAAGTCAATTTCTATGACGGAGATAATTTCGTTTGCACGATCAATTTCAAAGTTGCGGGTTGGACGGAGCATGAGGGGGGGCATTGAACACAAGCCGGTTGCATTCTGGCCCTGCAGAATGCGAATGATGAGGCGGGCTTGTTCGCGGTGTGCAGGTGAGGGCACACCGCGCCCTGAGGGTAGGGAGCCAGTACGAACCATAGAGGTGAGATGATGGGGAGACCGAAGATTACGGTGGTGGGTGCGGGGAACGTCGGGGGCACGACGGCGCAACGGCTGGCAGAGAAGAACGAGTACGAGGTTGTACTTGTGGACATTGTCGAGGGGGTCCCGCAGGGGAAGGCGCTCGATATCTCACAGGCCGGTCCCGTCTGCGGCTATAGCACCCAGGTAGTGGGCACCAACGGCTACGATGAAACGGCCGGCTCAGCCGTGGCGGTGATCACGTCCGGTATTCCCCGCAAGCCGGGGATGAGCCGTGATGAGTTGTTGACCACGAATGCCAAGATCGTGAAGTCGGTCGTCAAGGAATTGGTGTCCCGATCGCCGAACGTTATCCTGATTCTCGTCACAAACCCGTTGGATGCGATGGTCCATGTGGCGCGGCTGGTCAGTGGTTTGCCGAAATCCAGGGTCTTGGGGATGGCGGGAGTGCTCGATTCTGCCCGCATGCGTGCGTTCATCGCTGCCGAACTGAATGTGCCTGGGCCAGACGTGCATGCAATGGTCTTGGGGGGACATGGCGACACGATGGTACCGCTGGCTCGTTATACGACGGTGAAGGGGAAACCCGTTTCGGAAATGATATCGAAGGAGCGGTTGGATGCGATCGTCAAGCGGACACGTGAAGGCGGCGCCGAAATCGTGGGCCTCTTGAAGACCGGCAGCGCGTTCTATGCCCCGTCGGCTTCGGTGGTCGACATGGTCGAGGCGATTGTGAAGGACCAGAAGCGGGTGTTGCCCTGTGCGGTGCTCTGTGAGGGTGAGTATGGATTGAAGGATGTGGTGGTCGGGGTTCCGGTCAAGCTGGGTCGAGGCGGGGCGGAACAGGTGGTCGAATATGAATTGACGGCAGAGGAGCAGGCTGGGTTGGCGAAGTCTGCTCATGCCGTGCGCGAGCTCTGCGCGACAGTCGATCGGTTGATGGCCTAACGTGGTCGTGTTCGAGGTCCGTTTGACAGAAGAAGCGGGCATGCAGTAGAGACAGCGACTGAGCAGTACACTTAATGAGGAGATACAATGAAATTTCTTGAGAATCCGATGCAAACGATGGGCGTAGGATTCGCGCTCGCCGCGGTGTTGATTGTGGGCTATCTCGGTATGGCCGGCATTGCGATTGGTGATGCCAACTGGGCCGGTCTGTTGTTGCGCTGGGTGCACTTCTTGGCCGGCATCACCTGGATCGGCTTGTTGTATTTCTTCAACCTGATCAATGCGGGGTTCTTGAAGAGCTTGGATGGTCCGACCAAAAACATCGTGATTCCCAAGTTGATGCCTGCCGCATTGAACTGGTTCCGTCATGGCGCGACGGTCACGGTGTTTGCCGGGATCGCGCTGTACTTCTACCTGCCCCAAGATCGATCCAGCGCGATCGCGTTGGGAATCGGCGGGCTTTTGGGCCTCATCATGATGATCAACGTCCATGCGATCATTTGGCCGAACCAACAGAAGATTATTGCGGCAGTGACGGCGGCAGCCCAGGGAACTCCTGCTCCGGCGGAAATGGCCCAATGGGGGCGGACCGCGCTTCTCGCTTCGCGGGTGAATTTTATGTTGTCGATTCCCATGTTGTTATTCATGGGAGCCGGTAGCCACATCAAGTAAGATGCGGTGCAGCAAGGCCGGCGGGGAGACCTGCCGGCCTTGTTCCTTTCTTCCCGTCCCTGCCTCAGCCCCCATCGTTCCCATGCCATGCCCAGATGGCCCATATGCCCTGTTTTGTATGGGCCGCTGGCCCTAAGTCGTTGAGATTCAGGCCTATTATCGGGCCATTACCTTGACGAAGGCCGGCCAGGAGCCGTATAGTAACGCTCCGCACTGTGAGCTAAACCGGTAAGGAAGGGCGCATGACGACTGCGACTGATCCACGAGTTCTCCAAACGCTTGACGGGGCTCCTTGGGATATCGATGCTTATTTAAGGATCGGGGGCTACGAAGCCTGGGAAAAGTGCGTCAAAGAGCTGAGTCCTAACGATATCGTTAACGAACTGAAGAAAGCCGGGCTCCGTGGACGCGGGGGGGCTGGTTTTCCCACCGGTATCAAGTGGGAAAAAGTCCTCAACCACCGGGTCAAAGAGCATTACTTCGTCTGCAATGCGGGCGAACATGAGCCGGGCACATTTAAAGACCGTCATCTACTCAAGCTAGCGCCACACCAGCTTATCGAAGGTTGCCTCATCGGGGCCTATACGGTGCAAGCCAAGGCGGCGTTTATCTATGTGAATCACGAGTACCACGAAGAACGCGAGAATCTGAAGAAAGCATTGGCGCAGGCGAAGGAACGAGGGTTCCTGGGCAAGAATGCCATGGGCAGTGGCATGGACATCGATCTGCAAGTGTTCGAAGGCCATGGAAGTTACGTGGCCGGTGAAGAAACGGCGATGCTCGAATCGATGCAGGGGCGGCCGGCGATGCCAAGGCAGAAGCCGCCGTTCTACCCAACGGACTTTGGCCTCTACGGGAAGCCGACCCTGGTCAACAATGTCGAAACTTTGTGCAACATTCCGCGGATCATCCAAAAAGGCGCAGCCTGGTTTACGCAGGTCGGCACGGAAAAGTGCCCTGGCACGATGATGTTCTCGCTCAGCGGTGCCATCAACAAGCCGGGTGTGTACGAGCGGCCGATGGGCATCACGATCCGGGAACTCATTGAAACGTGCGGTGGTGGCGTGCCTGGCGGACGCAAGATCAAGGCGGTGTTTCCCGGTGGGCCAGCCTTTTCGATGGTCACGGCCGATCAGCTCGATCTGACGATGGACTTCGATTCGCTCAAGAAAGCCGGCACCGGACTCGGGTCAGCCGGCATGATCGTGGTCGATGATGCCACCTGCATGGTGGCGAAGACCCTGCATTTTTCGAATTTCTTCAAAGGCGAGAGTTGCGGACAATGCCCACCCTGTCGAATGGGGACTATTAACCTTGCTGCACTGATGACCAAGATCGAGCAGGGAGAGGGGACGCAGAAAGACTTGGATAGTCTCCTTCAGCTCTGCGGGTTTGTGAAGGGGACGGGTTATTGCACGCTGGTTACCGGAGCTGCGGTGTTGGTGCAGAGCAGCATGAAACTGTTCCGTCACGAGTTCGAGGAGCATATCCGATTGCAGCGCTGTCCCTATCAGCCGGTGGCGGCTGGTGCAACGGCGCACTGAGAGGGATTGCGATGCCGCGCGTGACATTTCTCCATCCTGATGGCAAGAGCGGAGAAGTTCCGGCGAATACGTCCCTGTTGGACGCGTCGAAGGTTCTCGGGTTTACATTGAATAATGATTGTGGTGGGAATGCCTCCTGCACCACCTGTCGGGTTGAAGTGCAGATGGGCGCCGAGAACCTGTCGGAGATCGACTTCGATGAGCAGGATCTTCTCGATCGGGAAGCGCTCAGTGAGCCCTGGCATCGGCTTGGATGCCAAGCCAAAGTGCTCGGAGACGTGGTAGTTCTGGTTCCAGAGGGTAAGTGGGTTGCGCCTACGACGACGCAGGTGGAGTCGCAGGGTATTGAAATTCGGTAAAGAGATGTTACACTAAGCCATTCCAGGCAGGTCTTCGAAGGACGGCCTGGTCACACGAGGAGGATCATAATGGTTACGATTACGGCGATTGCAGAGCAGAAGATCAAGGAATTGATGGTCGAAGAGAAGGATATCGTCGGCTTGCGCGTCTACGTGAAGGGCGGCGGCTGCCACGGGTATCAATACGGGATGGCCTTCGAGTCCAAGATGGGCGATGACGACACGGTAGTCGAGAAGGGTGACGTCAAGGTCATCATGGATTCGCAGAGCGCGCCATTGTTGCAGGGCGCCGAAGTCGATTACGTGGACAGCCTCCAAGGGTCCGGGTTTTCGATCAAGAATCCACAAGCGAAGACGACCTGCGGCTGCGGCAGTTCTTTCAGCGCCTAAGGAAGGTGCGCTGGAGTGGCGCGAGCTGTTTCGTTGAATGAATAGGGGAAGCCAGGATTGTCCGGTATGTGGGCAATCCTGGCTTTTCCATTTTTCCGGATGAATGTGAGCTGAATCCACGATGGCACAGGCGAGTGTGACGAGGCGGTATCGGTTTTGCGCGGCTCATCGGCTGCATACGGATCAATTATCCCCCGCTGAAAACGTGGCGGCGTTTGGGAAGTGCAATAATCCCAATGGACACGGCCATAACTATGTCGTATTGGTGACCGTCAAGAGTACGGTTCCGACCACGACGAGTAAAGGGGGGGACCTCGATCAGCTGGATCGGACTGTAGCCGACCAGGTGATTACGCGGTTCGACCATCAGGATCTTAATCAAGATCCTGAGTTTGCCGATCTCACCACGACGGGGGAAAATCTGGTGTTGCTGATCTGGGACCTCCTCGTAAAACACCTTCCCAATGGGCAGCTGGAAAAGGTTGGGCTCATCGAAACACGCGACAATTACTTCGAGTATACGGGGTCGGCGAGTCATGCCCCGGTGCTCAGAGAGGGACGGCATGGCTAAGCAGGGAGTCAAGCAGCGCAATCAGCGGCAGATAGAAGACGTCAACGGGAGCGGTAAACCGGCCGATTTGGATGTGCTGCAATCTCTCGTCACCGAGATGCTGCTGGCCCTCGGCGAAAAGCCTGGCCGCAACGGGCTCGTGAAAACGCCTGAGCGAGTGGCCAAGGCCCTCGCCTTCATGACACAGGGATACCAGCGAGATATCGATCAGCTCTTGAACGGGGCGCTCTTTCCGATCGAGTACGACGAGATGGTCATCGTGAAGGACATCGGATTTTTTAGCATGTGCGAACATCACCTGCTGCCCTTCTTCGGCAAGGTTCATGTGGGTTATCTGCCCAATAAGAAGGTGGTGGGACTCAGCAAGATTCCGCGTATCGTGGATATGTTCGCGAGACGACTCCAAGTCCAAGAGCGGCTGACGGTGCAGATTGCCGAAACTCTCAAGACCAAGCTCAATGCGCATGGCGTGGGTGTGGTCGTCGAAGCGAGACACCTCTGCATGATGATGCGGGGCGTTGAAAAGCAGAACACGGTCGCAGTCAGCAGCTCGATGTTAGGCGCCTTCCGCAGCCAGCAGCAAACCAGGCTGGAGTTTCTGAAGCTGATCCGACGAGGCAGCGTCGGCGATTCCGACTAAACAGGACGTTGAAAAAGTCGCCCAGCTGCATTCCCTGCTTTCGCCGAAGCGGCTTCGCGCAGGCAGGTCACATCGTTCAGATCCTCAACCGTACCCTAAAGGGTACGCCTCGGACCGTCACTCGCTGCGGCCTTTTTGAACGTCCTGCAGGCTCTCTCCTATTTCAGTCCAGCCATTCCGGCTACGGACGAGCTCCACCCGCGTTCCGAATCACTATAGGCAGTGGGTATCTGGCTTACCGCCCGAGTTCTAATGCAAAGACAGCAACGATCTGATTGAAGACTTCTGGCTGTTCCAGGTTCGCCAGGTGTGCGGCGTTTGCGATCAGACTGACTGGCGTATACAATTCTCCCCATTCTTGAGGATTCAGATGACCACTTCACGCGATCAGGCTCCCGATTTATTTGGGACTCCCGAGGGAGAGAAATCCGTTGAAGCTCCATTAGCCGAGCGTCTGCGGCCGCGGGAGTTTGCGGACTTTGTTGGGCAAGAGGAGATTACTGCGCCGGATCGGCCTTTGCGCCGGGCGATCGAGGCAGACCAACTCTCTTCCGTCATTTTCTGGGGGCCGCCAGGCTCCGGCAAGACGACTCTGGCTCATCTTGTCGCGCGTCATACCAAAGCGCAGTTCGTGCCCTTCTCGGCGGTTACGGGTGGTGTCCCAGAGCTGCGGGCTATCATCAAGACCGCGGAGCAACGTCAAGCGATTAACGGTCAACGGACGATTCTCTTTGTCGACGAGATTCATCGCTTCAATAAGGCGCAACAGGATGCTTTTCTCCCTCATGTCGAGCGGGGAACCATTATCCTGGTTGGCGCGACAACGGAGAATCCTTCCTTCGAGGTGATCTCACCGTTGCTGTCTCGTTCCCTGCTCATTGTGCTCAAGCCCCTGTCGGATGAGGCCTTGGAGCATATTCTGGATCGGGCAATCACAGATCCTGAGATTGGACTGGGGAAATGGAATGCTCGCCTCTCGCCAGAGGCCAGGCAGCGATTGACGGCCTATGGCAACGGGGATGCGAGGGCGCTCCTGACCGCGCTGGATTTTGTCGTCAGACAGCAGCCGGCTGGGCCTGATGGGACGCGCGTGATCGATGGGCCGGCGTTGGAGGCCGCGTTGATGAAAAAGTCGATCCGGTACGACAAGTCCGGGGAAGAACATTACAACGTCATCTCTGCCTACATTAAGAGCCTGCGAGATTCCGATCCGGACGGCGCCCTCTATTGGCTCGCCCGGATGTTGGAGGGGGGGGAGGACCCAAAGTTTATCGCTCGTCGCTTGGTCATTTTTGCCTCCGAAGACGTAGGGAATGCCGATCCAACTGGGCTGGTCGTGGCAACCGCGGTTGCCCAAGCCGTGCAGTTTGTGGGGCTCCCCGAGGCGCAGATCAATCTAGCCCAGGGGACGACCTATCTCGCCACCAGGCCAAAAGATAATGCCTCCTATGTCGGGCTGCTTGAGGCGATGGAAGATGCAAAAGCCCATGGAAATCTAGGGGTTCCACTCCATTTGCGGAATGCCGTGACTTCGATGATGAAGGGGCTTGGGTATGGCAAAGGTTATCGCTATGTCCATGACGATCCACAGGCCAAGGTGCAGGATCACCTTCCTGAATCGCTCAAGGGCCGCCGGTACTACCGGCCTAAAGACGCATAAATAGGGGAGCTGGCAGAGTGGTGGACAAAGATTTCTAATCGGTTATACTTAGGCCCATGAAACGACAGAGTCCGAAGTCAGCTGCATCGATCGCCGCGACAAACGAACGGCGTAAGCTTGTTCGGGCAACATTGGTCGGTTCCGCGTTGATTTCGCCGAAGAGTGGATCGAAGGCGATTACGGCGGTGTTGGATAACGTCAACAAAGTCGGCGCGGGCCTGCACACGAAAGAGAAGTTGGCGGTGGCCCAGCCCGTGACGGTGTCGTTGGCGTTTCTCGATTCAGATCGCGCGGAACAGATGGAGCGTCTCGACGGGAAAGTCGCCTGGGTGAAGCCGTGGGAGAAGGGGTTTTTGATCGGCGTCGTCTGGGACGAACTGGTGACGAAAGAGAAGAACCGCTGGTTGTATTACTACCTCGAAGAGACGGTCAGATCCTCTGTGTAACAGGCTGCTGAAAAACTCCGCCAGCTTCGTTCTCGCGTCGTTCAGATCCTCAACGTACCCTACGGGTACGCCTCGGACCCTCACTCGCTGCGGCCTTGCTGGCGGCCTTTTTGAGCAGCCTGTTCTTTAAGCCCTTACCTAGGTTCGTAAGACCGTCCGTTACGCGAAAGCCGTCAGCTTTTGTTTCACGTCTTCCAGTTCAGCTGAGAGTGTTTCCCACTTGGCCGTGAGCCGCACAAGATCCTTCTTCCAGCCGTCATACTCGATCTGCAGCGCACTCCACTTGGTGGATTCATTTTTGTAGAGTGCGGGGTTGGCCAGTTCGAGGTCCCGTGCTTTGATCTTTGTTTCACAGTCGGCAATCTCGGCTTCTGCCCGCACGAGCTGCTTCTCCAGGCGGGCTTGGGCCTTGCTCAAATCACGGCGATCTCCGGATGAGGACTTGGCCGGGGCTTGCGACGCCATGGCTCTGGTCGGCCCAACAGTCTTTCCGCGATCCACTCCCTTCAGGTCGTCACTCGATTCCTTGATGGATTCGAGTTCCTGCGCTTTCTTCCACAAGTAATATTCATAGTCACCGGTGAAGCTGCGGGCCTTGCCCTCCTCGATCTCAATGACGCGCGTACAGACTCTGGTGAGAAAGGTGGGGTCGTGGGAAATGAAAATGATCGTACCGGGGAACTCCGAGAGTGCATCGGTCAGCATATCGACCGACGCCGGATCGAGATGGTTGGTCGGTTCGTCGAGCAGCAACGTATTTGCCGGTTCGACCAACATCCGTGCGAGCGCGACGCGATTGCGCTCCCCTCCGCTCAGTGCCTTGACGGGTTTCTTTTGATCGTCCCCGGTGAAGAGAAAGGCGCCGGCAATTCCGCGGAGGAAGTTCGTTTCAGCCTGGTTGGACACTTCGGTGAGAGATTCCAGGATGGTATGTTCCGGGTTCAGCGTCTCGGCCTGATGCTGAGCAAAATAGTGCAGCGTGACACCATGACCGACTGTTCGCTTGCCTTTGTCCGGCTCCAGCGCGCCTGCCAGCATCTTGAGCAATGTGCTTTTTCCGGCCCCGTTTTCTCCCACCAGCGCCACTCGCTGGCCCCGTTCGATCGAGCACTCGACTTTCTCGTAGACCACTTTTTCTCCATAACGCTTGGACGCGCCCTGGAGTTCGAGCACTTGCCTGCCGCTCGCTGGGGGGACGGGAAATTTGAACTTCACCCGCTTGGGATCGCGCTTCACCTCAATCATCTTGACCTTATCAAGCTGCTTGATGCGCGATTGGACCTGGCTGGCTTTGTTCGCCTGGTAGCGGAATCGATCCACAAAGGTTTGGACTCGTGCGACCTCTTTGGCCTGGCGTCCCGCGGCGGCCTCTTGCTGCGCGTCCCGCTCGGCGCGGATCTTTTGGAACGAGGTATAGTTGCCGCGATATTCTTCGATCTTATGGTGCCGGAGATCCCAGATGTGGGTGACGACACGATCGAGAAATGCCGTGTCGTGGCTGATGAGCAACAGCGTCATCTCCGACTCCAGAAGGAATTGCTCGAACCAGCGTTGTGTCGGTTTGTCCAAGTGGTTGGTCGGCTCGTCGAGCATGAGGACGTCTGGCTTGGTCAGCAGCAGATGCGCCAAGGCCACACGCATGCGATAGCCGCCTGACAACTTTTCGACTTCACGGGTGAAGTCGATCTCGGAAAATCCAAGCCCCATGAGGATGCGTTCGGCCTCATGCTCTGGATAGAGATCGCGATGCGTGGCGTCCAGGACGTTCTTGCCCGTGATGGTTTCAAGTTCCTGAGGGAGATACCCAATGCGGAGTCGAGGCCGCTTCCTGATGGTGCCTTTGTCCGGCGATTCCTCCTCGAGGATCATGCGGAAGAGCGTGGTTTTGCCGGCGCCATTGGGCCCCACCAGGCCGACCCGTGAGCCGGGGCGGAGATGCGCCGTGGCACCTTCAAGTAGAACCCTCGTGGAATATTGTTTATAAACTGACTCGATTTGGAGCATGTTTCCCCGGACTGGCTAGGGGCTAGCGGCGTAAGGCTAGAGGCGATGAGTTGAGGAGTCTGGATTGGCGTGAGACTTAGGAGCTACTTCTGAAGATTGCTCGTACCTCTAACCCCTTGCCCCGTGCCGCTGACCTGAAAATTTGGTGGAGCTGGCCGGGATTGAACCGGCGACCTCGTGAATGCCATTCACGCGCGCTCCCAACTGCGCTACAGCCCCACGTCGATTGGCTTGGAAATAGGCGAAAATCCTTGCGAAACAGCGGTGATGCTACCACGGCATTCCCTCAGCAGTCAAGAAAATGGGATTGGGTCGGCTCTCCCGCCTTCGTGCCAACTGAACCGCGCAGGACAAAACGAACCGGTGATGCCCCATCACGGTTCTTGACAAACGATAGAGGCATCCCTACCATGGCCCCTCGGCTCTGGCTTTCGGTCTGGCCAGGGCTCTTTTTTTGGGGGGCATTCCAGGCGATGGGAAATCTCGTAGTCATCGGGGCGCAGTGGGGTGACGAAGGCAAGGGCAAGATTGTGGATATCTTGGCTCGCGACGTCGATGCAGTGGTGCGTTATCAGGGTGGGTCCAACGCGGGGCACACCGTGATCAACGACCAGGGCACTTTCGTGTTTCACCTCATCCCCTCCGGCATTCTCTATCGCGGAACGCTCTGCGTCATCGGGAACGGCGTCGTCGTGGACCCGGCCTCATTGATCGAGGAGATGGACCATCTCCAGACTCAAGGGGTGAAGATCGGAAAGAATTTTGTCGTCAGCCAGCGCGCCCATCTCATTCTCCCGTACCACAAGGCCATCGATAAAGCGGCTGAGCAGTCGAAGGGGTCTCGCAGAATCGGCACGACGGGGCGCGGGATCGGCCCTTCCTATGCCGATAAGATTTCGCGGATTGGCATCCGAATGGGCGATCTGCTCAATCCGAAAGCCTTTCGAACCAAACTCGAAGAGAACCTGGTCGAGGTCAATTGGTTTGTCGAGAAGCTCTACAAGATGGAGCGGTTCGAGGTCGACAAAATATTCCAGCAATATATGGGCTATGCCGATCGGCTGAAGAGCCATATCGTCGATACCGTGATGCTCGTCAATAAGATGATCGATGGGAAGAAGACGGTCTTGTTCGAAGGGGCACAAGGCACGCACTTGGATGTGGACTTCGGCACCTATCCCTTCGTCACTTCCTCCAGTTCAACCGCCGGAGGCGCCTCGACGGGAACGGGCGTGGGACCGACGAAGATCGACGCGGTGCTCGGGATCGTCAAGGCCTACACGACACGTGTCGGCAGCGGACCGTTTCCAACGGAACTCACCGATGAAGTGGGCGGGGGGCTCCAGGCTCGAGGCAAGGAATTCGGCTCGACGACGGGACGCGCGCGCCGCTGCGGCTGGTTCGACGGCGTCGTCATGCGGTATGCCACTAAAGTGAATGGGTTGACGTCTCTGGCCGTGACGAAGCTGGACGTGCTCGACGGCTGCAAGGAACTCAAGGTCTGTACCGGCTATCGGCATCAGGGAAAGCTTTACCGGGACATGCCCTCCGATCTCCAGGCGCTGACCGATTGCGAGCCGGTCTACAAGACGTTCAAGGGCTGGTCCGGCGCGACCACTGGCGCGACGACCTATAAGCAGCTTCCCGCGGAGGCCAAGCGGTATCTCCAATACCTTGAGGATATTGCCGAATGTCCCATCGATATGATTTCGACCGGTTCGAAACGCAGTGAAACCATCATACTCCGTAACCCCCTCAAGACCCGCCCACGAGCGCGGTAATTGGTGAATTTTCTCTCTAGGCAGAGGCCGATCGTCGGTGGTAGAATTCGGCCCCTACATTCAGTGAGCCGGTAGCTCAGTTGGTAGAGCATCGCCCTTTTAAGGCGAGGGTCCTGGGTTCGAGGCCCAGCCGGCTCACCATAAAAATCAATCACTTGCGAGATTCCTCGCTCTCGCAACCCCGCTCAAACCCGCCCTTGTGCTAAATTTGTGCTAAACCGCTCCTGTTGAGGCAGATCCAAGACGTTCACGCCCTCTCGCAAACTCTCCGGCGAATGATGCGCATAGCGTTGCGTCATCACGCTGGTCTTGTGCCCGAGCAGACGTTGTACCTTGTACAAATCCACTCCCCGTTGCACTAAGCGAGTCGCGAACGTGTGCCGCATGTCGTGAAAGCGGAAGTCTGGAATACCTGCCCGATCGCGCGCCTCGCAAAACTCTCGAACCAGGTAGCGTACCTGGAGTTCATTCCCGAGGGGGGTTCTGAACACGGGACCGCGTGAGGCTCCCGTCGTGGCTTGCTTGGCCGCCAGCAGCTCGTACACGGTTGCATTCAAGGGGATCGTCCGGCGAGTGCCGTTCTTACTCTTCATCACCATCAGGACGCCTCGCGCAAAATCCACCTCCTGCCATTGCAGGTTGAGGATCTCTCCTTGCCGCATGCCGGTATTCAGCGCGAATCCAATCATCTCTCGAAGCCAGGGCGACGACGACGCTACGAGGTGTTCCTCTTCGTTCGCCGTCAGCCAACGGTCCACTTCATTGTGCACTGGCTCCATGGAGACTCGGTGCATGGGGTTCTCCCGGCACCATTCCCATTCGCGCATCGCCACGTTAAACGCATGGCGTACGAGCTGGAGTTCCTTGTTGATCGTGGCAGGGGCCGCTTTCTCTATGCGCCGTTGCGTCTTGTAGCCCGCCAGCAACTTCGGCGAGACCCCGGCAAGCACCATCGTTCCAAATACTGGTCGGAGATGGTTCAAGGCCTGGCAATCTCGCTGGTGGCTCTTTGGCGCCTTCAGAACCGCACGCTCTATGAGATACCGATCCATCATTTCTCCAAAGGTGCGTTCCTGCTCCTCACGCGTCTCAAAGAACCGACCTTCAACAATTTGCACCTTCACCTTGCACAGGATCGATTCGGCCAGTCGCTTGTCCGTCGTACCCGTTGTACGGCGAACCTGTCGCCCTTGATACATGAAACTCATCCACCAGACCTTATTACGCTTCAAGAGCCCCATCATGCTCCCCCTTTCTGATGAGGCTTGATCTCGGTCTAGTTTCCCCGTGGGCAGAATTATAAACCTCGCGTTTTGCGCTCGCAATTAGCCTGTCCAGGTCGGAATGGTCCGCCCTCCGGTTCCCTATCTGGAGAGGGACGGACTGAGGCGGGGAGAAGGAGGACAGCCAACGGTCGATGTCATGTTGATCAAAGCGAACTAACCCATGAATCTTCCGGCAGGGGATCTTGCCTTGCGCGGCCCAGGCATAGAGTGTCCCTGGTTTAATTCGCAGTTGTTCCGCCAGGTCTTTGATGGTCAGAAGCATAGAGATACAAACCGGGGGAGTCTTACGACACCCCCATCCCCCCAAGATGCGCCCGCGTTGCCGCCGGCGTCGGATTCGGACTGAGCCCCCAGTGGGTGCGCGCTGTCGCTGAAGAGCAGCGGCCAGGCCTTTCTCGGGCACCCTCCCGGAGGGCCCCTCCCGTTTCAGGCCTGCCCCCCGCGAGAGCGCCATCCCGCCTTCTTCTTCGACGCCCCACCCCCTGTGTTGTGAAGGGTGGGGCTAAAACATCTTGATGAAGAAGGAGGCGGATATGGCCATTCACGGTTTACAGGGCAGTGTGAATCTTCTCCGGCAGCCGAAGCCGGGCAACCCCTATGCGGTCCCCCGCTATCGTGTCACGCTGGTGCGGGACGGTCGGGCCACCAGGCCTTCTGCCCCGCTCCTGACCTCGGTCGGCGCGGCGGATCTGCTCAGACCGCTCTTTGAGGGTCTGGATCGCGAGCAATTCCTCGTCTGCGGGCTCGATGCCAAACATTGCATCATCGGCGTCAATATCGTCTCCGTGGGCTCCCTCACGATGTCGATCGTGCATCCGCGGGAGGTGTTCAAGCCCCTGATTCTGATGAGCGCCGGCGCCTGGATTTGTGCCCACAACCACCCCTCCGGCGATACGACCCCGAGCCAGGAAGACCGCGTGCTCACCAGCCGTCTGCGGCAGGGAGCCGACCTGCTCGGCATCACCCTCTTGGACCATCTCATCCTCACGGACGCCCGCTGCTACAGCTTCGCCGACCAAGGCTGGCCCGGTGCCTAAGGGCTTAGGCCCGCATGAGCCGGAGCACCCACAGCACCGCCGACGCGGTCAGCGCGATGCCGATCACCGCGGCACCCCATCCGATGATATCCGCTGCGAGCGCGTTCCCTAACTGCTGCAAATCTGTGGCGACGGTTGCGAGTACCATCAATCAATCACCCCTCCTGCCAGGACAGACGGCAGCCCGTGCACAGACTGCCGTCCTACCGACCCGATTAGTGGACCAACGACTTCACGCGCTTGTACGCGAAAATCGTCAGCGCCACCCCAATGAACACCACGCCCCACGCCACAATGTCACTCTTGACGCTCGTGATCGTGGTGGTCGTCGCGGCGTCCACCGGGAACACCTGCGCCATGGCCTCTTGAGCCATCAGCGCGAGCCCCAGAACAACTACGCTCAACTTCTTCCACATCTGTCCTCACCCCCTCTCACTCCATACTCCCAAGCAACAACTTCACGATCACACCGACCGCAAAGCCTCCCAGGAAAAACGCCCCCGCCCAATACACCAGCGCATCGATGGCTGCTTGATCCATGCGTCCCTCTTACCGTAGATCCGGTGGTGTCGACATGATGCCAGGAGGGGTGGCCATGATACCCGGAGGTGTCGCGAACACCTCGGCACCAGGCGAGCCAGACGGCACCGGCTGGACCGCTTCACCCGGCGCCCGCTCTTCCGTGTCTGGCTTCGCCCACGCGGGCACCGGAAACGACCCTGCCGCAGCGGCCATTTGTTTCGCGTCCGCCCCGCCCCAGATCACCCCAGACCCCGACAACATCCGCACGCCGCGCACCATGCGCGAGGAGACCGTACCGCCGGACTCCCCCGCGATCTCTTCCTCCGTCATCAGCTGCCCCTCGTCCGAAACCCAAAGCCACACCACTTCCTCGCCCCGGAGAGTCGTCATCCCGCCTTGAATGCGCACTGGCCGCACGGGCGAGGCGACCACAACCGGCTGAGACCGGGTGGTCGCAGGGTGGGGAGGCGGCGGCGACCGTGTCGCCACGGCGGCCTTGTGTGCCGGCTTCGCCCCGGAGAGCCACCCCCCAAAGGCAAACCACCCCACCGCCACGACCAACCCGAGCGCCCCGAGCACCAATGTCGGACTTTTCAAGATGCTTCCTCCTCGCGCACTCTCACGAACGGCCGCATTGGAATAACTCGAGTAGTACGCATACACACCCGGCGAGTATTTGCCGGTGAACATCCGGATCACGTCCGTTTCCTCAGGATTGCCTCGCACCTGAGCCTGATAGCGGCCCTTCAAACCAAACCGATCCAGCCGGCGGAATTTGGTAGTCACTTCGACCAGACGCAGCACCCCCAACGTCATTTGCCCGTGTTGCTGGCACATCATCACGAGATCGATGCCCTTATGCCGGTGCGTTTCGAGCATCCGCAGGAGTTCAGGGTCCACCTTTTCTCGGCTGCGAAAGATCGTTTGGGCTTCATCAATGATCACCGCCGACCCGCTCTCAACGTGTAAGAGCCCTGTCCGCACGTCATCGGGTGTCTGCCACACGATGATTTGTGTCGAGAGGTCCTCGACCGTACGCCCCTCGAACGCGCCGAGCCGATCCAGGAAGATGCCATCCACATAAATATAGATTTTCCGATTCGCACGGACCCACGCGAGAAACCGTTCTGAGACCGCATAGTAGGATTTCCCCGATCCAGGTACGCCTTCCAACATTTCAATCATGAGCCCCACCGCACAAACGGGACCGACTGCAACAGGAACCGCACGCCCATGGCCCCAGCAAGAATCGCCACCGCTTGAGACATCCCGGTTGCCCCGAGCAGCCAGGCGTATTGGTCGGCGATCACGGGCACTGTCAGCCCACCCGTGCCCACGCTCGCCAGGAGCGCATCCACCGGCCCCAAGATGGAGTCCCACCCGAGTAACCAGATGTCTTTGAAGCTCGCGATCATGTCGAGCAGGAAGCAATAGATGAGATTCAGCAGGGCGGTCATCGGGCCCCCACAAAGACGATCTTGTAGGCCACGAACCCCGCGATCGCGATGATGATGGACCGTAGCGCGGTCAGCATCCCGGACCAGGCCGAGAAATCCAGCGTGAAGGTCCCGAATAGATTCGACTGCAACGAGTAAGTCGGAATCGTCGTGGGCCAGGTCAGGGTCTTGAGCAGGTTGAGCGCACTGAGCAACCCGGACCCTTGCCAGAGGTCCAGATGATCTTGCAGGATGCCACCGAACGTCCTCTGCTCATGATTGCCCGCGTTGCATTGGACCGGCGCCGTATCGGTCTGCGTATCGGTACTCGTCGTGGACCCATCAGGGTTGGTGACCGTGGTGGTCGTCGTCGTGGTCGTGGTGGATTGCGTGCCGTTCTGCACCGGCAGGGGTCCCGCGGGAGGCGGCGCGTTCGGATTGACGACCACATCACTCGGCGTCACCGTGGAGGCCGGCACCACTTGCGTCGTCACCTGCGTTGCGGGTACCGGCTGATTCACGACCTGATCGGCCGGCTGCGGTTGGACCCCCACTCCCGCGCTCGTCGTATGGGCAGGCACAGAGAGCGGGTCATTGGCAGGGATGGTACTCAGCCAGTCGTTGATTTGTTGCGCGGTGGGCACGGCGCCCGCGGCCTGCTGCGCCAGAGAGGACGCACTCCCCGCAATATGCCGATAATGGCACACCGTGTTCGGTGCCGTGCCCGTCGCCGTATAAAACTGCCACCCCGTGCCAGGATTCCCGGCGGTACAGGCCGCCGTCATCGCTTGGTCATAGCCCGCCGCGCAGTCCGCCCCACCAGGACACGACACGACGGTCTGGATTGGCCCAGCATAGCCCGGAATTGACCAGGGGCCAGGCACGGTCGCCCCGTCTTTGAGGGCCTGCAAATCCGCGGGCGAATAGTACAACTGATACAAGAGCAGCCCGGCGGCCACACCGAGCCCGGCCCACCCCAGCCCCGCCACCATACGGATCGCGAGCGAGGAGCCCCCCGCCGACGCCGCATTCGCCACCGCCGTCAGCTGCGCCGGACGCTGAGCCGAGAACATCGCACTCGCGCCCGAGGCATTGAGCGTGCGCACATAACCCGTGGTCGACTGCGACGCGGTGAACGCATACACAGGGCACACCACGAGAGCGACCGCGATGACTTCGACGAGTGCCATATAGAGCACCAGACTCAGCGTTTTCCGCATACGATCCCCACCAGGAAACACAAGACAAACAACGCCGCGAACTCCAACTGATTCACGACGGTCAACGCGGTCCACACCATCACGCACCTTCACCGTTCCAGGAGCAGGCCGGAGAGGAAGGCCATGAGGAGGACCGTCAGCAGGGCGTGCGTCTGGTCCATGGGCCTTCCTCCCGTCCCGTGCCTTACTTCAGGATTTCCAGCGCGACGAGATCGAAGAAGATCTTGCCGGTGAGCTCGAACTTGCGAATCTCCACCGACGCCCGCGCCTGTTTGCCTTCCGACTGCTTACAGACCTCGATGAGATTGTGATGTTCCTCCGGGATGTTCAGCCGCAGGTTCCCCGGATCTTTGCCCTTCACGTACAGATCCATCGACCGATAGATCCGGTTCTCCTTGCCCTTCCGTTCGACATACCCCTGTACGCTGCCTTCGGCTTTCACCATCATGATGCGGACCTCCTGGTTGAGATAACGGGTCAGCACTCTGTCTGACCCAGTGGCCCCGGCCTATGGACCGGGTTTTTGATAGAAACCTAAATTCCGAATCACACTCCTGACAGGTGAGCACCAGCGTCCCGTGCTCCCATCGGCACCCACAGCCTCTCGCGCCACAACCTGGGCACATCCGTGTCCACTCCTTAGATGGGACGAAGCACATACGGTCGCATATGCCGTCCCTCATGCAGCATGGCCAGGTGCCGGGTTTTCCATTTCTTGGAACCGGCATAGATCAACTCCTGGAGAAACTGTTCGCCCCGTCGGAAATACGCCAGAGCGAGCATGGCGCTGATCGACTGGCCCAGCCACTGGCAGATCTCATCAAAGGTCTGCTGGACCTTCTCGACGACGAGCCGGCAGCGTTTGAAGCCCTCGGTGAGGGTCTCCCACCAGGCCAAGAGCGGAGCCCGATACTTCTCCCAGGGTTCTGCCTCGCGGGTCGTCTCGCGGAAGTCGACATAGGAACGGAGAATCCCGACGAGGAACTCCCGCCAATCCTCCGGCGGGAGCGTGAGCAAGGCTTTGGCGCAGGCTTGCGCCCGGTCCTTTTTCAGCTCCAATTCCCACCGAACACCGAACTCCTTGGCTTCTTCACGGCCTTTCTGTTCGAGCTCCAGTCGCTTATCGTAGACGCGCAACATGGTTTGACTCTCCCGACTCCCGAAATAGAGCGTGTCGCCCGTCGAGGTGCCGGAGCGCAACGAGGACCCGGCAACGACCTTGAACTTCTGTGACCGGGTGACGGCCTGTCCGGCAACGACGGCCTCTTTGATCTGTGCGATGGAGACCCCCGCCACCCGATCATCCAGGGCCACATCCATGCGGGTGATGTGGCCCCCACGGGCAAAGACCCAGGTCAGGACCGAGCGGATCTTGTCTTCGGCCCAGGTGGAGACAATCCCCGCAGAGAGATCGACGTGAACTTCTTGAGCATTGCGAGGGGCCCCCGTCCCGAGTTTGCCCACGCCATGGCGGCCTTGGTTCGTGAGCCAGCAGGTGGGATAGCCACGAAAGCCCGTCGTCGTTTCGAACCACTCGCCACCGACCACGAGACGCATCTCGTCGACCGTGGCCTGAGGGACGGTAAACGCGAGCCAATCGATGGTTTCTGTAAAGTTGTGGTCGTCCATAAACAGTCCTCTTACTCCTCTGCTATAGAAGCCCCCGTTTTACCGATCGGGGGCGTTTGGCTGCGCGCGCCGCCGGCTGGCGCCGCCGGTCGCGCGCTGCAGTGCCATCACTCTCAGGTTTGGGCGGATGCTCTTCTGTTGCATCACCCGCCGTACGTCCTCCAAGTCGAACCGCACCATGCGGCGAAACCGCACGATCGGAATCTCCCCATTCCGATAGGCACGCCGAATGGTTTTGATACTGACCTGCAGAAGGGCCGCGAGTTCATTCGTCGTAAGCCATGTTTGCTTCATTCGACTCCTCTTCAGCGCAACAGGCAGCATGGCCGAGACCATACTGATGTCATGATTAGGTGGAAAGAGACCCTGCAGGGGACAGGAGAGGTCATGAGAGGTCACTAAGGGACATCATTTGGTGAGTTGTCTTGCAGCGAGCATGGCGGGCTACAAGCAGCAGCTTCGTCCAGTAGATTAGTATTACGAATTTTCTTTAATCAGAAACACCAGGCCTGATGCAAGGATTCGCGCTTGAGCTGAAATGTAGTTGTGAGAAGAGAGGAAGAGAAATGGGTACTAATGAGTGATAATTGAGAACAACGAGCTGAATCGATGAGCAGTTTTTAGAAATTATTTATCAATAGGGCTGAAAAATCTGTCGAGTAGAGCCGAGTGGGCTCTGCATGAATAAATGAAACCGTTCTCACAGCACAGAAGGAACAAATGGAAAAGGAGAAAGGTAGCCTGGGTGTTTCGCGGGAAGACCATAACCCAATGTTTGGTTCTTGGAAGTGAATGATAGGCAAGCTACTCTACTTTTTCAGCTTGGCCTAGTCCATGGGATGTGACGTGGCTAAAAGACTAGAGATCCGATGATGAGGAAGGGCAGTGGCAACAATCTCTCTCGTGGCACTGCTGTGTAGCAGAGAGTACTTTTGTGTAATCTCGTAATTCGGCACCGAACCCTAGGGGCAGAAGTTCAACGATGACCGCTATCGGCCAAGTGCGGAAGTTCGGCGCCGAGATCGTACCGACATAAAGCGGTCCTGATCCCTGTCGCATTAACGCCTCAGCGTGAGCCGCGCCACTCCTCAGGCGTCGGCTCCACGCTGTTATTCGGCAGTCTTTGGCAACCTCGTGGCGGAGGATAGGCGCTACCATCGCTTGAAGTTGAAGTTCCTCCTGGTGACCGAGATCCGGCACCCCACTGCGCTCTTCGCACTCGTCGTGTTCTCGATGCGCCGCACGATTGCGCGCGCCGCCTTCCCAAATCGACACGCGGGGCTCACCGCGAGTGCGCAAAGCGACACAAGAGAAACCCTCAGATGCCTTCACGGAGTGTCCGGAACATCTCCCGCACTTCGTCATCCGTGACGAAGTCATGCTGGACGGGTGTCCGGTCCCGCCAGTACCCGCTGCCCTCCTCCAGATTCCGCGATCCCTCTTCCCGCTCGGCGATATCCTCGTCGAGCAGCTCAATCTGATACTTAACATCGAGGCCGTACTCATTGCGGAGCTTGTCGAGCGACTCCCGCAGCCCCGTCAGCTCATCAACGGTCGTGCAGGACTTCGAGCGTGTCGCCGTCGAGGATACGGACTACCTCGCCTTGATACTCAGAGAAAGCGACAGCAAAAGAGGGCGTCAGGAGAGCTAGTAGCACAACGAGAGGCCATTGGTACGTCATAGGTCGCAACCACACGAGGGGCTCAATCGGGTATCGGAACATCGGGAATCGGAACACCGGGCAAACCTAAATTCTCAGCCGATTTCTCCCACCACTGCCGCGCCAGTTCATGATCCTGTGGAACGCCTACCCCTTCGGAATACAGCCAGCCGAGTTTAAACTGCGAACGGGCGAAGCCCTGGGCCGCCGATTTCTCCCACCACTGCCTCGCCACCACATAATCCTGTTGGACGCCCACTCCGTCGGCATACAGCTCTCCGAGATCGAACTGTGCCTCTGCGTTACCCTGAGCGGCCTGCGTCTCCAGCTTTTGTAGGTCTGAGGCTGCCTCCGTCGAATCAAGCGCACGCTCAGGAACTTGCGTCATCGGTGGAAGCTTCCACTTTACATCTGTCATGACAGATTTATGTGAAACATCCATCAACACTGTTGTCAATACGACGACTATGGCAACAACTAATCCTATGGCTAGTCCGGCAATTCGCTCAGGAGTTAGAAGCTTTCCCCCTTCAGTCGCCGCGCTGGCAGGTTGTTTGGGATGGGGATCTGCCTTCTCTTCGCTCCTCTCTGTAGCTCGGTGCCAGTCTGGCTGTTTAACGTCCCATTTCTCATTTCGCTCAGGATCATAGCGGAATGTTGTCCGACATGAGGGGCAAGTCACTATTCCAGTAGTCGTAGCGTTTACTCGGAGTACCGAATTACATACCGAGTTGGGACATCGAGTAGTGCGGGCTTCTTTTCCTGACGTTTTGTACTTGTGCTGCTCGTTCCGTGCGCGGCGGCTGCGGAGCCCTTCATCATACCGTTGCTTCAATGACGGGTTACTGAGCGTGTCGAAGGCTGCATTAAGTTCCTTGGTCTTCTGTTCTGCCTTCGGCAGAATCTTGGGGCTATGTTGAAAGCGGTCGGGATGCCAGACTTGTAAAAGCAGTCGGTGGGCTTGCTTGATCTCCTCGGGAGTCGCTGATTCAGGGACTTCCAGAATGGAGTAGTAGGTCTCCACGCTAGAATCTTAATGCAATGGACATAAGGGACTCATAGTGTGCGCCAGTGTAGAAGGGCACGGATCAAACCACAAGATGGTACGTTTGGGAATACGTGTATTGATTGGTGGGAGGGTGTCACAGGAAAGTACTGTACATAAGCATGAAAGCTTCGCTTGTCTGAAATTCGTGATCGGCCCATACTCTTATGCGCTCATCACACCCTGGGAGGCTCGCAGTGAAACCCTTCGCTCTCATTACCCTCTGTCTGTTTCTGCTTGGCGGCTGCGCCTCACACGGTACTTGGTCGAAGTCAGACCGTGGGGCCTGGATAAATTTAGACGAACTAATTGGGAGCCATGAGCAGGCCTACTATGTAAAGCAATGGGGCGAGCCTGTGTCCCAGCATGAGGTCACGTTTAGCGACGGTAATGGAAATGTATCAGCTGATGGGAAAGACCTGCTTTGGCTATGGAAAGCGAACGGCACAGGACTTTCGGACCAAGCAGGGCAAGGATGGGAGATATACCTCACGTTCGATAAGCGGCAGTCTTTTCGCAACTGGCGCATTGGTGGGTATCGATCTACGTTGACGGTTCCCGACGTGATTGCTGCCACTCGGAAGTTTGAGTATCGGGTTGGGCAAGAATTACTTGGGGAACTGGGTCTTTTGAAAGAGCAGCACGGTATTGCTAGTAACAGATATGACTACCCATCGGCCAATCAGGTAACAAGAGAGATTGACTCAAGGATTGACTCACTGAACGAGCAACACGGCCTCGCGGGTCCAAATTGGCGAGGATGGGAAATTAACAGACATCAGGACATTGCGCGAGTAGTCGCCAAAGCAACATTTGGTGCGGATACCGCTGCGCGAAATCTCCATAGCAGATTGGCCACAGATACCGAGATTCTTGGATGGCTAGAAGAGCAGTCTAAAGCCACCAATAGTTCTAGGCCGCGACAGCGCTCACCTCAAGGCGCACCTAATCCAGGAACTCCCGACTCAGGACAGGGAGGACTTGCCGGAGGAGGATTCCTTGGAGGATACACGCCGAATGCGTATGGGCCAGGTATGAATGCGGATGCGACAGGTAGGCCATTCGTGTGGCAACCTGACTTTGGTGGTCCTGCGCTTGGTCAGATCACGCCGAATGCATACGGGCCAGGGATAGGCATGGATGCTACAGGTCGTCCAGTGAGGCCAGCGTGCCCACCTGGGTGGGCAGGACCGTGTTAGGTCATTGGGGGGTAAGGCCTAGCGCCACCATTATGTTACGCTCCATATGCGTCCAAATCGCAGTAATTAGGTCGCGACGTAATGGGTTTATTTCTTCCTTCTTAAGCCGCTCGGCAGCGTCCATCAGCTCACCATAACTCTGGTCTCCTGCAGCTCTGCATATTTCCTCAATCTTGCCCACGATAGCGTTTTGCAAAGCATGGTCATTTAATCCAGGATATGCCGCAATTGCTGTTTCTCGGTGTGCTTCCAGGATGCTCTTGGCTTCATGCCTCAGGGCGAATCTGGGCGGAATCCCTCCATCAATCCACCTGACAACATTCCCGATAATCATAGTGGCACACCAAGCAATACCGAAGGCTGCAATTCCTCCCCGAATTCCCCAGCCTGCCAATCCGACAAGTGTGGCGATCCCCTTTAGAACCCAAGGATGCAGAAAGGTTATCAAGATGTCCGTTGAAATTTTCTGAGCGGCTCCCAATGGTTGTTTCACGTTGGCTCCCGCTCCGGCTGCGCCAGAACTGTCTTGCCTTGTCTTTTCCGGTTTACATTTTCTGATAACACGAGATGGGCTAACAGAGATGATCCTGACCTCGCCTGAAGCCTCTACGCAATACAGTCGATTCCAGTATCCACCAAGAATATCGTTATCGTATTTCGCGGAGTCAGTAATATAAACGCTATGGTTTAATGTAGATGCTAAATTTTGGGCTCTTGATAGGGCTTCCTTCCAACTTTTTACGGTAATTCTACTGTGTGACCCGAATTTTTGGATAAATCCAACGGATTCTATGCCGGTTTTGGCCTCAGGGTCAGAAATTCTGAAACGGTCTTGAGCCCAGTACTTCCGAAGATGCGCATTGTAGAAACCTAGTGGCCAAAGGAGGATCACCACAGCATCAGAAGCCATAATCTGATAGGGAGCTGGCTTCTTCTTGTTGAAGCGGAGCCAGAAAAGCCCACAAATTATGTAGGTGCTGATCCCGGCACCGACAACAAATATAGCAAGTTGCCATCTGCGTTCAGCAGACAAAGGCCCATATTCTCCTGACGCAGTTACCGTGAGTTTCCCTTCTTCTCGTAGCATTTCATCCAGCTGAGCTGATGACATGGGTTTCCAGCTTCGGGAAAACTCTTCTAGTTGTGCTACTTCGTCGGTAGTCAATTCTTGGCCGACAGCCTGTATCGCCTCTTCATGTCCCTGCCTAGCGGCCAACCGATACCACAGCCCTGATATTTTTTCGTCCGTTTCGACTCCAAGCCCTGAGGTGTAGTACTGACCCAGGCGAAATTGAGCCTCTGCAACTTCTTGTTCCGCCGCCAATCGGTACCAGGAGGCAGCTTTGGTGTAGTCCAGCTTGACCCCTTCCCCCCGTTCATACATCTGCGCCAAGGCAAGCTGTGCTTCTGCCTGTCCCTGGGCCGCGGCTTTCTTCCACCAATGCCGCGCTTGAGCATAGTCCCGGGGCACACCCTGACCTTTAAAATACAGCCAGCCGAGGTTGTACTGGGCGACGGCATGTGCCTGCTCAGCTAGCGGTCGCCATTCACTCAAGGCAGTTGCGTAGTCGCCACTCTTATAGGCGTCATTGTCTGCTTGGAGGTTGGCCCATGCGGAAGTGGCAAGACAGATGATTGAGAATGCAAGGGCGATGGCGCGAACAAGAATCATGGACCGTTCACCCTCGGTGATTTCAGTTACTCACGCGAAAAGCTAGGGCGTTCGTGTCGAGGAGTCAAGGCAATGCCTCAAGTCTGTCAACCCAATTTAGAAATGTCCGCTTTCTCCGCAAGTAGAAATGTCAGGTTTAAGGTTGCGCAGCGGAGGTAGGAATATTTCATTCGATGTTAAGATTCCGTGCCCACTCTTTTGAAAACAGATAATCAAGTTGTACTGGTGACAGTGCCTTCCATTCTTTGACTTGGCGCTGTGCTTCGGCAACCTGCGCCTTCGTCATTTGCTGGGCCAGTCGAGCCAAGTGAAACAATGCGTCTTCCTGTCCTAGTCGTGCAGCAAGATGAAGCCACACCAGCGCTTCCACCGTATCCCTCTTAACACCTTTTCCAGTCACATACAGCCGGGCTAGACGGAATTGTGCGTCCGGGTGACTACCCTCAGCCGCCCAACGGTACCAATAGACCGCCTGGGACATATCACGGGGCACGCCTTTGCCACGTTCGTACAGTAATCCCAGGTTAAATTCAGCTATTTCATCTCCCTGTTCTGCGCTCTTCCGAAACCATTGAGCAGCGGTTTGGTAATTCCGTTTTACACCTTCGCCCTCCAAGTACATAACCCCCAGTAATAACTGGGATTGAGGATGACTTTGCTCTTCGAGGGGCTGGAGTTGCTTGAACGCTTCAGTGAAATTCCCATTCTTGTAGGCAATAAGGGCTGTATCAAAGTTCGCTAAGACTGGCGAACTGGTCGAGAAAATGGACCAGCAGCCGATGATAATCGAAAGGTGCCAGTGACGGATTGCCATGTTAATCATTTCTCCTGCTGAGAAAGGGTCTCGTGCCATCTATATCGGTCAAGGCAGCTGAGGTAGTTCTGCAAGGCACGGACCGTCTGACAGACGACCCGCTCATCCTGCCGTGTTCGCCGTGCCAAGTTCTTCCATGCATACGCTGCTTGCCGTTGTCTTCGGGTAAGCTCCTTTACCCAGCCATCCATAATGCGGTCCTGCGGTTCATCAGTCTCAGTGATACTGGGGAAAGAGTACTTTCTTAAAAGATACAAGGAAAGGTCATCCGCCCGTTGCTGGAAGAGTTCTTTGAGGAACTTTGCTTGATTCATTGAAACGCTCAGGAGTAATTGTGTGCGTTGTCCCCGGGTCCATAGGGGCCACGGCATCCCTGAGAGCACGGCCACCGCTGCTTGATTCGGTTCAATGCCCGGTCTTTGGGAGACAAACCACACCACCCCTGGAAAACTAAGGAGTGCCAGGTATTCATCGACCTGCATTAGTGAACGGACTCTATCGTTTCGGGCAGGGTCTTTGTGCGTGAGCCCCTGAACCCTGTTGAGGGTTAACTCCGATTCAAGCTCGGCGTCGTAGAGGCCTCCATTGCAGGGCTTCTGAGTAATACGTTCAAAGACTCCCTCACGAAGTAAGGGGCTGTCAGGGGAGAGTCGATAGTCGAGGGGCATAGCCGGTGTCCCGCAATGAGTCGTAAATGGTATGCCTTACGGCGTCACCTTTCAAGGGACTGCCCCCTCCTTGCTTTTCGGTAGATCCACGGCGGCACCGGCTGCGGATCAGCCCATAAGCCTCTCCGCCCCTCTCGCGCTTCGTTCTCTAGCCCCTCCAGCACCGTATCCCCTGGCGCATACTTCCGATACCACCAGCACCAGCCCTACTTGACGAGTTCCTGATTCAAGTTCATGCCGTCGGGCAGGATCACCTCCCCAATGGTTCGCTCGTACTTGTCGTGGCCGTGGGGCTGGATGGTCACATCTTTCCCGAAGGCAATGTCAGAGGCGGTTTGCTTCGCTCGCTTGCCGTAGGCCTGGCCTTTCTCTGGGGAATCGATGCCACTGAGGCGGATGTGTTCAGGTTGGTGGTTGTGTAGAAATTCGAAGGTATCGCCGTCGAGGACGGCGATGGCGAGGCCACAGAGAAGTTCATGGCAATTGACGCATAGGCGTTAGCTCAATACCTCATGAAGCAGATCGAGCGTGAATGAACCCTATTTTAAAAAATGAGCTAGCAGCTTTTCCAGGTCCTCTTGACGTGCATTTCCATAGGCTACAGCCTCCCAAGGGTCTCTGCCGAGTGCGATCATTTTAGCGATGGCATCTTGGATGGAGAGGCCGTGATGGCTGACCAGCCAGGCTGCCAAGACATGACCTGTTCGTCCTAGCCCGGCCAGACAGTGGACGACAACCTTTTGTTTGCGTAAAGCAGAATCTTCCAGGAAATCCAAGATGCAGCGCAGAGTGCTTAGGTCGGCGTAATGTAGTTCCTTGATTGGAGCCCAACATACATTGGCTTCACCGAATTGCTCATGCAATTGAACTAAAAGGCCTCCCGGTAGGCTGCTAAAGTCTTGTAACTGGTCTGGCGGAAGTAGGCACACTACACGTTGAATACTTTCAGCCAATATGCACTCTATCCACGCTTTAAAGCCAGCCATATTGGTTGGCGGAGCAATGGTAGCGAATACAATAGGGTCGATGATTGACGGTTTAGTTAGGTTAAAGATATTCAACTGAGTAGTTGTCCTCGGCTATTCCCTGGCGCATACTTGATAAATTAATTTCATGAGATGGAACTTGTAATATAGCAAAACGTCAGTTCTCTAACCTGCACCTCGGAAACGAAAGCCAACATGCAGACCGCCTTTTGGATTCTACTCGCTGCCGTAGCGACCTGGTTTGTGCTTGGATGGTTTGGCGGTCCCAAGTGGACGGCTAGAGCGTTGCTTTTCGTCTACAACACCTTTAAGCACAAGGGCCTCACCGAAGAGGAGTGCCTTTATGAGATGTTTATCAGCAGGGGGATCTGGAAGACATTACCACCGACATTCTTAAAAGCACTGTCAGTCCGGCTTGGCAGTAGAGAAATGGTAGTAAGATTTATCATCCTTTGTGAGCGAACAGGAATTCTCAGAAACAATATCTGTTCCCTTTCAAAACTTTACGTTGCGCTCGCCAATAATCCAGATTTTACGGTTGACACATGGCTTGGCACAGCAGCACTACCACTTATTCGCTATGCCAATGCGATGGCTAATGCAGATCAGCTGCAACCGGCCAAGATGGCACTTGAACTAGCACTACTTCTCCATCCCAGAGCATATACGGCATGGTCTACCATGGCACTGGTGCTGTTCAAGTTGGGAGACTACAGGGCTGCCGCAGAATGGGCGGGAAAGGTTCTTAACTTCAATCCTGACGCATGTTCTGATGAACCCCTGGAAAGAGCAGCAGCTGCTATTCTGGCTCCCGGTGGTGAGGAGAAGATTGCGGCAATGTTAGGCGAAGAACCAGGAATGGAAAATTCGTGGGACAAAATTCAGCAACAAATGAAGGCTATTATCGAAGCATCGAAGACTGTTTAACGCAGTTTCAAGTCTTGTGAATTCTTTACGCAGCTGTTTAGTTAAGGCAGGGCGCGCTCAAACACCAAGTGCAACATATTTGGGAGAATATGTTTGGGAGAATATGTTGCATGGGAAACATCTACACGCAGTTGAGTGTTCACGAACGCACGATGATCCACACGCAACTGGAGAGGGGCCTCACGCCGGCGGCGATTGCCAGGGGGCTGAATCGTTCGGCCTCGACGCGGTCTCGCGAACTCCGTCGCAACGGTTGGACTCGACCGACCACGCGCCGCGTCCCCGGACGACCTCCAATCGCCGGCGGCTACCGGGCCGCGGCGGCCCAGACGCGCGCCCACGCCTGTGCGGTCACCCCGCGTGTGGTGCGTCGCTTGCGACCCGACACCGCGTTGTAGGACCAGGTCACCCGCTACCTGAAGGCCGGCTACTCGCCCGAGCAGATTGCGGGTACACTGGCGGGTGTGCATCCGGATACGCCCTCGCTGCAGGTGTCGCACGAAACGATCTACACCGCCATCTACGCCATGCCCCGTGGCGCCTTGCGGACGGACGTGATCGGCTGGTTGCGCTTCGGCCATGCCAAACGGCGCCCCCGCGCGCGAGGCGACGATCGGCGGGGACGGATTCCTGACATGGTCAGCATTCATGACCGGCCGCCGGAGGTGGAGGAACGGCTGATCCCGGGGCACTGGGAAGGCGATCTCATCAAGGGGGCGCAGAACCGCTCGGCCGTCGGGACGCTGGTGGAGCGCACGACCTTGTTCACGGTGCTGTCCAGGATGGACAATGCCAGTGCCGAGGCGGCGCTGAGCGGATTCAGTCATGTACTCAATCGGATTGAGGCGCAACAACGGCTGTCGCTGACGTACGATCAGGGCCGGGAAATGGCGGCGCATCAACGGCTGACGGACGCCACCGGGGCGAAGGTCTACTTCGCCGATCCGCATAGTCCTTGGCAACGAGGCATCAACGAGCACACCAACGGCCTGCTGCGGCAGTATCTGCCCAAGGGCCGCGACTTGAGTGGCTTCACGCAGGAAGAGCTGGCCGCGATAGCCTGGAAGCTGAACACCCGGCCACGCAAGTCGCTGGGCTTCAAGTGTACCGCAGCGTTGTTCACCCCGGATGCGTTCGATTTCAGGCAGCATCAAGCTGCGCTTTTTGCACTTGGTCATTGAAACCGCCAAGCGATTAACGCCCAAACTATTAGTAAGATGATTGCCATAAGCCCTGGCCATAGTTTTTCGGAAAAATAGCCTTGAATTTTCCATATGATGCCGAGCCGGTCAAGTACATACATTGCCGTTAGAAGTACTGCTAAGATTGGAAGCGCCCACCCAGGGCTTAAAAAGAACATTCCCGCGAGTCCTGGACCAAGAAGACCTAACGGGATCATACCGAAGATAGAAGCGAACAAAAGATTCGACAGATTACGCGGGCTATCCCTCCAATTATAGACGACGAATCCCGTCGAGGTAATTGCCTGCGCGATCCCAACCCACCAAATGGCTATTTCGGCGCTAACCGAGTAGGTCGTTGTTAGATACCAAACCCAAAAGTAACCAGAGAGTCCAAGAAGGAATGCGATGCCAATAACGATGGAAATACCGTCAAAAAAATAGGTTGGGACTCGCCGTATGCCAGTTCTGTAATAGTATCTATCGAAAAAAATATCTTCCTCGGGGGCGATCGCAGCTTCAGTAACGTCTGCATACTGGATTCGCATCTGTGGTCCGTTCTCACAGTATTCTATCGTTTCGCAGCTGGACGAAAAACATTCAACAACCTTTACGCTTAAGTAGCCTTTCATGCCTGCTGCCTTTGCTTTCTCCTCCGAATCCGGCATGCCAAGCAATCGTATTCTGACCCACTTGTTCTCTTCAAGAGATTGCCTAGCTAAATACCGCATGATTACTGAATTGACGGATCGTAGGGCAATCTCTGGCTTTTTACGGTACAGCGGCAATCCTGATTCAAAGCGTTGGATTAACAAAGAAAGCGCAAAAAGGGCTGCTAGGATAGTGGAAATGAGGGGAAGCCATACTGGAAGTACTTCACTTAAGGCAGTTGCGTAGTCGCCATGGTTGTAGGCATCCAAGGCCGCTTGAAAATCAGCCCATGCGGGCACGGCGAGACAGAGGATCAAAAGCACGAGAGCGATGGGGAATCTTAACGACATAAGCACCTCACAAGGTAGGCACTCTAGAAGGCTACGGGCTAAACCTGCAAGGCAGGGCGCAGGGAATAACGTGTATTGTTCGGTGGGAGGGAAATCACAGGAGAAGGACCGCGCATAAACATTGAAGATTCGATTGCTATAAGATTCGTCACGGCCCAACACGACGGATGCGGTTGTTGAAATTGTCTACGATTAGCAGACTCCCTGCCGCATCTATGGCCACGCCAGAAGGGTTCCACAGCTGCGCTGCGGTAGCCGTAAGATTGTCTCCGTTAAAGCCAACTGTGCCCGCACCGGCAACCGTAGTGATGATGCCAGTCTGTGCATTCACTGAACGAATGCGATTATTATATTGATCCACAATCAGCAAATTTCCTGCCCCATCTATGGCAACACCAGAGGGGTTCCAAAGTGCGGTGGCGGTGGCTGGGCCGCCGTCGCCACTAAAGCCTCCAACCCCATTTCCTGCGACTGTCGTGATTATGCGGGTGAGGAAATCGACACGGCGGATTCGATGATTCTGTGTATCGGCAATGAAGAGATTCCCTGCCGTATCCGCAGCGACGGCCAAAGGGGTGAACAGGCTTGCGGTGGTGGCCACTATTCCATCTCCGTTGTAGCCTTGGAACCCCCTACCAGCAACGGTGGTGATAATGCCCGTTTGGAGGTTAACCTGGCGGATGCTGTGATTCTCCGTATCAGCAATGTAGAGAACGCCATGCCAGGCTACGCCCCATGGCCTCCATAGCTGTGCAGCAGTAGCCGCGCCCCCATCCCCGCTAAAGCACGTCGGACCAACGCAACCTAGAGATCCTGTGCCCGCCACAGTGGTGACGATGCCCGTCTGGGCATTCACCTGGCGGATAAGGTTACTCCCCTGATCCGCAATGTAGAGATTGCCCAAAGGGTCCAAGGCAACGTTGCGAGCCCCCATGAGTTCTGTCCCTGCCACTGTGGTGATAATGCCGCTCTGAGCATCTACCCGTCGGATAGTGGCATTCGCGATGAGGAAATTTCCTCCCGCCTCTACGGTAACGCCCCATGGCCCATACAGCTGTGCGGAAGTGGCCAGTCCTCCGTCCCCGCTGGCTCCTTGAACTCCTGTCCCAGCAACGGTGGTGATAACGGCCTGTCTCACCTCAATTGATAGATCACGGGTGCCAACCTGCCCATTTGAATCTCGAACCTGAAGCCTGAACGGGTATGTACCTATAACTGTTGGAGTGCCCCGCAGTGTCGCTGCGGGTGTCCCACTGCTCAGAAAAATGCCGGTCGGCAAGGCCCCGCCAATCACTGACCAAGTATACCCCGCATTGCTGCCTCCAGCGGCTTGAACGGGCTGGCTATAGCCAAGCGTGGCCGCTGTTACCGCAAAGCTGGTGGTGGTGATTGCAGGGGCTGAGGCTGCTGGGGTAGGGGGTGCTTGGGATGTGCTATCTCCGCCACCTCCGCAGGCAGCAGTCAGGCAGAGCGCGAACGCGACGACACAACCGGCAAGACGCATCATATAGTTTCCTATCGTTTTCATGGCCAGCTAGCCAAAGCCAGACATCGTAACCCTCTCCCCGAATGGGCGCACCATGCGCCTTTGTCATGAGCAAAGCGAGTAATCTTTCGTAGGGGAATAGGGGCCCCGCAGGGTTTGCCAGTGTGGACTTGTAAGGGGCAAACCTGCGCGTCCTTAGTGGCACAGAAGCCCCCTCTCATCACCCCGGCTAGTTGAGCCAGTGCGACTTCTATCTGACCTTTGAGTTATACGACAAAGACAATTTTTTCTTGATAGGTCTAATCGGGCCTAGAGAAATACTGAACGTCATGCAAAAGGGGACAATACAAGAGACGACAATAGAGGGGATTGTAGAGAAAGTAATTCCGAGGCAAATGGCGCGACGCACGGCAACCATAAAACGCCGAGTCGTTTTCGATAAATGCGAGTAAGAACTTTATCGGCATTTGAAGCCGCACTGCTACGGCGGTAGTTTTAGTTTTCATAAATTTCTCCCAACCTTGCTACGGCACTCGCTTCACCTGATACCCACTGGCCACACGCGAGGGGTGGGGGAACAAGGGTGGCCCCCAGGTGGGTGTGCATGAGCGGCCTCGACGCTTGCAAGGAAACAGGTGTTATCCCAGTGTTAAGAAGAGCGGCAAACCTGGCAGAAATGAACCGACGAGCAACAAAGAGAACCAACTCACCATCCCCGCCACTGGAGCGGGAGGAGAAGTGGATTGCCCAATCATCAAGGACTTAGGCAACCCCCTCCGACACAATCCCGCCTTCGGCACTAACTTAAGACGCAAGTGCTGCTGTGAACGTTCTTTCTTTTACACCCCGTGGGATCCCGATGGCGCCGTTATTCGATTGGCCCACCTGATAGCGGTCGGTCGTGGACTTCGGGTTTGGGTCGATAGCTGATACTGACTGCCAGGTCGAGACTGAACTACTACAAATACGTTGGTCTCAACGGCTTTTCTTCCGCCACTCCCACGGCGGCACCGGCTGTGGATCAGCCCACAAGCCTCTCCGCCCCTCTCGCGCTTCGTTCTCTAGCCCCTCCAGCACCGTATCCCCAGGCGCATACCTCCGATACCACCAGCACCAGCCTTGCTTGACGAGTTCCTGATTGAGGTTAATACCATCCGGCAGGATTACTTCCCCGATAGTGCGATTGTACTTGTCGTGACCGTGAGTCTGGATGGTCACGTCTTTCTCGAATGCGAGCTCTGATGCCGCTTGCTTGGCTCGCTGGCCGAAGGCCTGCTTTTTCTCCGGACAGTCGATGCCGCTGAGTCGGATGCGTTCAGGGTGTTGGTTGTGGAGCACTTCGATGGTGTCGCCGTCGAGGACGGAAATAATGTGGCCAGAGAAATCGACAGCGAAAACGGAAGCGGCCTGAAAGAGTGTGAGGAGCACTGCCCAGACAATGACCATAGGGCATAATGTTAGCAGCTTTGCGACATCGTGGCGAAGCGAGCAGCTATTTTGGCTTCAAGTGTATGCGGATTCGCCACCAGGTAAACTCCCTCGGTGTGACAGATGCCACTCCGACAAGACAAACAACCTGGCGGTTGAGTATGTCGGCTGAAGTCATCGTCGTCTGATCACACCTGACAGCAAACGCCTCCGTCAGGCTTTGGCCTTGCAACATCCCTAACGCCCATAATGCGCAAAGGTGGCCGCGAACATGTCTGGCAACCATTTCCCATAGAGGTGGCGCGTGGTGAGGTTCGTAGATTAGCCATGACAGCTCGGTTTCGCACCAGGCTTGGAGCAGTTCCCGAGTGAGGCTCGCGCTGATGCCTGGCGTGGTGTGGTTTCCCGTTTCAACTTCTTCAATCGCCACAGACCTGTTCATAGTGTTGCCTCGTAGGTTAGAGCTGGGTCCAGTACCTCTCTAATAAGGGCTCTTTCAGCAACCCTCATGCCGAGCGTGTAGAGGGCATCAAGGTGTGGAAGTTCGTGAATTTTCTATGAGCAAGTTTCTTGTGTCGGTATGGGCGTGTATCGGGACAGATACTCAGACGAAAAAAACGATACAGGAAGAAGTGAGTAGTGGGTAATTACAAGGGAGGAAGTGGTCTTACTCGATGAGATAGAAGACTCAGGCCGTCACGACTGGCAGTTGATCCCAATTGGTCGTGTAGGCGGGTGAACGGTGGTGACAGTGCGTCTGCCAGGCTTGCGTCAATCCATTCGACGCATAATCCAGCGTCCCGGCTCCCCAGCGATCATTGATCGCATCCAAAGCCGACATCAACCGTTTCGACTTGGGACGATCCTGCCGGTCGAACAGATCCGGCTGCACCTGGTCGGCTGGCACGAGGGCTGTGCACATCACCCCCGCTTTCTTATAGCGATAGCCGTCCCGATAGATGTGGCGCAGTCCCTTCAATGCAGCCCTGATGAGTTCCGAGGTCGAATCCGTGCCAACCGGCAGTTCACAGGTTACCGAGTTGCGATACTGTGGCTCATCTGTGAAGGCGTTCGTCATGATGAACACGGTCAGCACCGTGGCCGCCAATCCTTCATCCCGCAGCTTCTTCGCGGCACGAGAGACATAGGACGACACCGCCTCTTCCATCTCGGCGAGCGTACTGACGGATCGGCCAAAGGCCCGTGAGCAGGTAATCCCTTGCTTGGGCGGGGGACAGTCTTCAAGTATGAGGCAGGACTGGCCTCTGAGTTCAGCCACCACTCGCAGGCCGACCACACCCAGGTGCTTCCTGATCCAAGGCTCGTCCGCCTCGCGCAACTGCAGGGCCGTCGTGATCCCGCGCTGCGTGAGCAGACGCACAGAGTTCGGCCCGATTCCCCAGACATCTCCCACCGCCACTCCATCTAAGAGGGCCTCCCGGTCCTGACAGGCCAGCAGGTCGAACACCCCGTTTGTGTCCGCGGTCCGTTTCGCCACCCGGTTGGCGAGCTTGGCGAGCGTCTTCGTCTCGGCGATGCCGACCGAGACGGGGAGGCCCGTCCATTGCTTCACCGTCTTGCGGATCGTGCGCCCATAGTTCGTCAGGTTGCGTCGTTCGAACCCCACCAGACTCAAGAAGGCTTCATCGATGGAATAGATTTCGAGATCCGGGCTGAACTGCTCCAAGGTTTCCATCACTCGCTGGGACAGATCGCCGTAGAGCCGGTAGTTCGAGGAGAACACCTGTACGTGATGCGCGCGGAGCAGGGGACGAATCTGAAACTCCGGCACGCCCATCTTGATTCCGAGCGCCTTCGCTTCATTGGAACGCGCCACCACACAGCCGTCATTATTGGACAGCACCACAATCGGTTGCCCGGCTAACTTTGGATTGAAGAGCCGTTCGCAGGAGGCATAGAAGTTATTGCAATCGATGAGGGCAAAGACGGGAGGCATCGGACCCTCAGAGCGAGTGGATGACGTTGGTGACGACACCAAATATTTCAAAGGATTGCTGGGTCAGAATCTCAATCGGTTCATAGGCGGTGTTGGCTGGGAGCAGGCGCAGGATCTCGCCTTGTCTGAAGAGTCGCTTGACCGTCAGTTCGCCATCGAGCGCCGCCACGATCACATTGCCATCGACCGCGTCGAGCGACCGATCCACCACTAGCAGGTCGCCGGAGTGAATGCCCGCCCCGATCATGGAGTCGCCGGTCACGCGGACAAAGAAGGTGGCTGCTGGGTGCTTGATGAGATGACGATTGAGATCAAGCTTGCCCTCGATATAGTCGTCAGCGGGGGAGGGAAAGCCGGCCGGCAAGCGCCCCAGAAAGACGGGGAGGGCATAACGCGTCGAGAGATCGGGCGCGTAGACGGCATCCACATTCATCGGCATTGAAGACCTCGTAACAAAGAGGCCGTAGTGTAGCCCTACGCCGGAAGCGGTTCAAGGCAGTTTGGAGCCTCGTGCTTCGGGTTGTTCACGAGCGTACTGACGGGGTAGGCCTGGAGCTCTTCACTCGGATAGGGGCGAAGAAGTGCTTGCAGCGATGCGGTCTGCAGGACGGTCGGATCGAGCCACTGGTCGTAGGCTGTGGGGGCCAGAATCACCGGCATGCGGTTGTGAATCGGTTGCAGTAACTCGTTCGGCTCCGTCGTGAGGATCGTGCAGGATTCGATGGCCGCGCCTTCCGGAGGTTGCCACTGTTCCCACAAACCGGCAAAGGCAAAGGGACGGTGACTCTTCAAGCCGATCCACATCGGTTGCTTCGCCTTTCCCTGGACCTGCCATTCATAGAACCCCGTCGCAATCACCAGGCAACGCCGCGATTTGAACGCGGCACGAAACGAAGGTTTCTCCGCCACGGTCTCCGCTTTGGCATTGATGCATTGATGCCCGATCTTCGGGTCCTTGGCCCAGGAGGGAATCAGGCCCCAGCGTAACTGCACCAGCTGACGGGTCGTCGTCCCAGGCTCGATCCGGATCGCGGCGACTGGCTGTGATGGGGCAATGTTGTAGCGAGGCGTGAAGAATAGGGGAGGCACGGTGACGCCAAACTGTTCCGCGATCACCGCTGGCGAAGCCGTTTGGGTAAAGCGTCCACACATGGGGGCAACTTTATCATGGAAGCTTTTGAGGGTTCGATGAATCAGGAAGCCTGCAGATTAATGACGCATCTGGGCCTACCAACATATCAATCAGGTTGATCCCTGGAAGTGTCCGAAAAACAAGCAATTCCACTCCAAGAGCGGGATGATTTCTCGCTGGGAAAGGGGTATTCTGCGCCAGCAATAGTTGAGTAGCAACTCAGCCTATCTGGGGCTCGTTTCGGACAGAACGAACAGGGAAGGCAGGATCTCTGGATGAATCTATGATCGCAAGGCCGGATCCAAGATTTCAAAAATTTGCGAGTTAACCAAAAAAGTGAAAGAGCTTGAGTTTTAGTAGCCGAGAATGCAAATGACCAAAGAAAAAGTAGATTGGCGTGGGAATCCTTGGGCTGATCTAGTAATTGCAATGCTTTCGGTTAATAACTATTCGTTGATAAAAGTCTTCAACCTTTTTGAATCGCTTAAGGCCAATGACCTATTCGATCCATGCGGCTTCGCTTGCTGGAATCGCGAGGAAATCGCCCGAAGGTTAGTAGCAGCCGGATACGATCGAGGCCACGCTATGACAGCGATCTTTACGGATCGGTTGTCATCATTGGGCCAACTGGCCGATGAACTCGCGTCCAATGAGCGTATCCTTACGGACGGAACGAGAACGGAAGTAGCTGAGCTCCTCAAACGAGTAAGAGGTGTAGGACCAAAAGTATTGGATAACTTCTTTCTACTGAGAGGCTCGAACAACATATAAATCAAAGGCGAGTATGAAATTCGAGGTGGGTGCTTTCGCAGAGGGGAAAGCGTATTCTTCGTCCGCAGTTACCTAGCAGGCTGTTGACAAAGGCCGCCAGCGGCGTTCTCGCGGCGCGCAGAGGCTCAACGTACTGCCGAGAGTACGCTTCACCTCTCCGCTTGCTGCGGCCTTGCTGGACGGCCTTTCTGAACAGCCTGCGACGACTTCTGACAGCATCTGCAACTGTTCTGGCATGCGCATTTCTGCAGTGGCTTGGTAGTTTGTCAACAACCTGCTAGGTGCTGCTTCAGCCGCACATTTGATGCGTGCTTATAATTTGGAGAAGTAGATATGACCAAGAAAATCAAGGAGAAGAAGAGTTTCGGAACATTGAATGTAGATCACTTCAGTCCAGCATTACCGGCGGATATGCCCATAGCTACCAATGTCACCATTAGTTTTGAAGAAGCACTCAAGTTAAGCCTTGGTCTTGGACAGTTGCTAGGGCGACTTAATAGTTACAATCGCGCGACCACCAAGGGTAAGAAAAGCGCCGTAAACATCTGCCTATGGCCTGGGTCAAAGCGAATCACGATCAATGAAGGCTCAATAATGTGAACTCAATGGTCGCGTTTGACCCCGAATGTCGGCCGTCGAGATTTGCTCAGGGCGACTTAGTGTTGTCCGATGGCGTCATTGCGCACCATACTTACAAAGTCAAACGATTGTGTGTTCTCGAATGACAACAAAGCCTGATTCCGGTATCCGTGATAACCATAGTCGAGGGACTGTCGCCGATTTCCTGTGCGCGAAGATCCTGGATGGCTCCAGGTTATCGATCGTCTCCGCTTACTTCACGATTTACGCCTATGACGCACTCAAGGACACCCTTGATCGTATTGAACACCTTGATTTTCTTTTTGGTGAGCCATCCTTCATCAATCGACTTGACCCCAGCAAAACAGAGAAGAAAGCCTTCATCATTGATGCCGATGGGCTGGAGCTTGCCAATAAACTTCAGCAAAAGCGCGTTGCCAAAGAATGCGCTGACTGGATAGAGCGAAAAGTTGACATCAAGACCATCAAACAATCCAACCTGCTCCACGGGAAGATGTATCACGTAGCGACAGCAGGGGTAGAAGACGCCATTCTTGGCAGCTCAAATTTCACGGTGCGCGGCCTTGGTCTGGGAACAGGCAATAACAATATCGAGTTGAACCTTGTCGTTGATGGCAATCGCGACCGCCAGGAGCTCAAGCAATGGTTTGATGAACTCTGGGGCAATGAAGATCTTGTCAAAAATGTAAAAGAAGAGGTTTTGCAATACCTCAAGCAGCTCTACGAGAACAACGCACCGGAATTCATCTATTACAAGACTCTCTTCCACATCTTCGAAAGGTTCCTGGAAGACACTGGCAAAACCGATGCGGATCTCGGCCGCACCAGCCTTTTTGAAACCGACACTTGGAAGAAACTCTTTGAGTTTCAAAAGGATGGCGTTAAGGGCGCTATCAATAAGATTCTCCGATACAACGGCTGCATCATCGCCGACAGCGTTGGTCTGGGGAAAACATTTGAGGCTCTTGCTGTCATCAAGTACTTTGAGTTGAAGAACGAACGGGTGCTCGTTCTCTGCCCCAAGAAATTGAGAGAGAATTGGACTGTCTACACAGCTAACAGCAGTCTCAATCCGTTCCTGTCTGACCGCTACCGTTATGACGTGCTATCCCACACTGATCTCAGCCGAGACAAGGGTTACTCCGCCGACATCAATCTCGGAACTCTGGAGTGGGGCAATTACGATCTCGTCGTCATCGACGAGTCGCATAACTTTCGCAACAACACGCCGGGTAGACGGGATGAAGCGGGAGACCTCATACGGAAAAGCCGCTACCAACGGCTTATGGACGACATCATCAAGGCCGGGGTGCGCACCAAGGTGCTGCTACTATCTGCGACACCGGTCAATAATGACCTGAAGGACCTGCGAAATCAGCTCTACTTTCTCACTGAGGGCAGCGACAATACTTTCGCCGAAACTCTGGGTATTGGCAGTCTTAAGGATACGCTGACCGCAGCCCAGAAGGTCTTTTCACTTTGGGCGCGTAAACAAAGTTCGGAACGAAGAACTGGGGATCTGTTGGAGAGGCTTAGTGCCGCCTTCTTCAAGCTTCTGGATGAACTCACCATCGCCCGCTCGCGCAAGCACATCCAGAAATATTATAAAGAGACAGTTGCGCAATTGGGTGGGTTCCCTCAGCGGAAAAAACCAATTTCGGTCTATTCGGCCATCGACACCCAAGGACGATTCCTTTCCTACGACAAGATTAACGACGAAATTGCGGGCTACAAGCTTTCACTGTTCAATCCATCCAAATACGTTCAGAAACAGTTTCAGGGGAATTATCAGACGAGCACCCGTGACCCGTTCAGCCAAGCCGATCGTGAGAACTACCTAATCGGCATGATGAAGGTAAACTTTCTGAAGCGTCTTGAAAGCTCCGTAAGGTCCTTTGAGATCACGATGGAACGCACGATCGACAAGATTGAGGGCCTTGAAAAGAAAATTCATGCCTACATAGCGGGTGCCTCGGGGAGTCCTGGCGCAAGCGAGATTGAATTCGATCTTGGCGATCCTGCCGAAGACGAGGAGCTCGAAGAGGCCCTGCAGGTCGGCGGCAAGCTGAAGTATCGTCTTGAGCATTTAGAACTAGACCGTGGAAGGAACTGGCTCAAGGACCTAAAGAAGGACAAGGACCAGCTACGCATACTCTTGAATGCAGCGCAGAACGTTACCCCAGAAACAGACGCAAAACTCAAGGACCTGAAGAAGCTCATCGCGGAAAAGGTTGCCAAGCCAACCACCAACAAGCTTGGCCAGTCGAACAAGAAAGTGCTCGTTTTTACCGCCTTTGCCGATACTGCGACCTACCTCTACGAATCGCTTGTGCAGTGGGCCAGCAAAGATCTGGGCATCCACATCGCGCTCGTTTGCGGCGGTGGAGAGACCCGCACTACTTTTGGGGATAGAGCCTTCAACCAGATTCTCACCAATTTCTCTCCGCGCTCAAAGGAGCGAAACAAGATTCCGACCATGCCACAGGAAGGGGAGATCGATCTTGTAATTGCTACGGACTGCATCTCCGAAGGACAGAATCTTCAGGATTGCGACTACCTCATCAATTACGACATTCACTGGAACCCTGTGCGTATCATTCAGCGCTTTGGTCGCATTGACCGAATCGGCAGCGCCAGCCACTCAGTCCAGCTCGTCAATTTCTGGCCGACCGAGGACCTCAATAAATACATCAATCTCAAAAATCGTGTGGAAGCTCGTATGGCGCTCGTGGACATTGCCGCCACTGTCGAGGACAACATTCTTCAGAGCGAAGAAATTGAGGAACTCATCCACGAAGACCTCCGCTACCGCGACAAGCAACTGCTCAAGCTCAAAGATGAAGTGCTTGACTTGGAGGACCTTGGCGACAGCGTCTCTCTCACAGAGTTCACCCTTGACGACTTCCGTCTTGAGCTTTTGAAATACATCGAGGCCAATCGTGACGTGCTTAAAGATGCTCCGTTTGGCCTCTACACCGTAGTGCCGCCTAACCTGGAATATAAAGTCATCGCGCCCGGCGTCATCTTTTGCTTTCGGCAGGAAAAGAGGTCGAGTGTTACTGGTGCTACCAAGGGCGACGCCACCGAGGCAATCAATCCGCTCCAGCCCTACTTCTTGGTCTATGTTCTCGACGATGGTAATGTCCGTTTTGGCTTTGCACATCCGAAGCAGATTCTTGATATCTACCGCATGCTTTGTTCTGGCAAGAGCGAGCCGTACACGCAGCTTTGCAACCTCTTCGACCAGGAGACGAACCACGGCAGCGACATGAAAGCTTACGACAAGCTTCTGCAAAAAGCTGTAGACTCTGTCGTTGCGACGTTCCGTAAACGCGCCGCCTCGGGCCTCCAAGTTGGTCGTGGCTTTGTTTTGCCTGATGAACAGGAACAGGTTCACGAAAAGACTCATCTCGAACTCGTCACCTGGCTCGTCATCAAACAGTCATGAAAGTTCAAGAAATAAAGCAGGCCATCGAGTCCACGCTCAAGAAATTCGAAAATCAGCCATTGGCCACCGCTGCCACGTCCCTCTTCGAGTCCCTCGGCTATATCAGCCAAAAGCGCCTCAAGCTCACGCCCAACACCAGCGAGCAGTTCCTCGCCAACTTCGCTCAAGGCAAAACCTTCAACTACAAGCTCTCCATCCCCGAGGAATGGAGATCCATCGACTTTCTATTCCAGCTCACCGACGACGAAATACGCGCCGCCGGTTCTCAAAAGGTTCTTTTCGACAGCAAGGGCTCTTTTGACGGCGCCGTCATTGAGAGCTACCTCTTTATTGCGATTGAACTCAAGAGCAGTCACTACACTCGCACCGTTCTTGCCAACATTACCCGCGAGGTGAATAAGCTCTTCGCCATGCCGGCCCTTATCTTATTCAGACACGGCGATACCCTTACGCTCGCCGTCATTAACCGCCGCTTGCACAAGCGCGACCAAACCCGCGATGTCCTGGAAAAAGTCACCCTCATCAAGGACGTTGCCTTTGCCGATCCCATTCGAGCCCACCTCGAAATCCTCAACGATTTCGCTTTGACGAATCTCGACACTGACTTTGGCGTCTCCAACTTCGTCGCTCTTCACACCGCCTGGCAAAAGCGTCTCGGTTCCTACGCACTCTCCAACGACTTTTACCGCGAGATCGCCGACTGGTACTTTTGGGCGCATCATCAGGTGGACGATGGCACCATCCGCCTCCCGCAGCATTGCGACACAGAGGAGGAAAGATCCCTCTTCCTCATCCGCCTGCTCACCCGTCTCATTTTCTGCTGGTTCCTCGTCGAGAAGCGCCTGCTGCCTGCTGAGCTATTCCGCGACTACACATTGAAAAAGCTTCTCAAGGATCTGTCACCAGCAGCCTCTACCTACTATCACGCCGTCCTGCAAAACCTTTTCTTTGGCACTCTCAACATGCCGTCCGACCAGCGCGCCTTCCGCGAAAAAAAGAAGGACGGTCAGCGTTACGATAAAAACTTTGGCATTACCAATCTCTGGCGGTACGAGGTTGAATTTCGTGATTCTGCCGATTGGACCGCGCTCTCTGCCCGTGTGCCATTCCTGAACGGCGGCCTCTTCGACTGCCTCGACGACAAAACCGGCCAGAAGAAGGACAACTTCATTCTTGATGGCTTCTCCGACAACCCGAAGCTTGCTTGCCATCTGCCCAATGACCTCTTCTTCGGCCCAGAGCGCACAGTGGACCTTTCGAAGGACTATGGCGATGAAGACAGCCGCACTGCCCGCTCGAAGAAGGCCAAGGTCCGTGGCCTGATAGAAATTCTCTCCCGCTACAAGTTCACCATCGAAGAAAACACCCCTCTTGAGGAGGAAATCGCCCTCGATCCAGAACTCCTCGGGAAGGTTTTCGAAAACCTCCTCGCCTCCTTCAATGAGGACACTCGCACGACTGCCCGCAAGGCTCTTGGCGCTTTCTACACCCCGCGCGAGATCGTTGCCTACATGGTGGACGAGGCCCTCAAGTCCTACCTCGGGAGCCAGGTACCTCGCTGTAAGGGCGCGCTGGAAGACCTCTTCTCCAACAAGGCTACGCTCCGGGATATCCGGCCCGATACCCGCGATGCCCTCATCGCCGCCATCGGCCGCGTAAAAATCCTCGACCCCGCCTGCGGTTCCGGCGCCTTCCCCATGGGAGCGCTCCACCGTCTTGTGGACCTGCTCCAGAAGCTCGACCCCAATAACGAATCCTGGAAACGCGACCGTCTTGCTGAGGCCCGCCGCTATCGAGCTCTACTTGAGGAGTCCGGCGCACCCAAGGAGGAAATCGGCGCCTGCGACGCGCGCATCGCCGACATTGAGAAATCATTCGATACCCGTTTCCACGCCCTCGACTTTGCCCGCAAGCTTTACCTCATTGAAAACGCAATTTACGGCGTCGATATTCAACCCGTCGCCGTCCAGATCGCCAAGCTCCGCTTCTTTATTTCCTTGGTCGTAGACCAGAAGGTTGACCATCAGGTAAAAAATCTCGGTGTCCGACCGCTGCCGAACCTCGAGACTCGACTCGTCGCCGCCGATACTCTTATCCCCATCGAGAAGGCCGAGAGTGATCTCTACTCAGGCGAAATAGACCAACTCCGCGCCGACCTCACTCGTATCCGCCACGAACACTTCAACGCCCGCGACCCTGGCAACAAACGCAAATGGCGCGAGGCCGACGCCACCAAGCGCCAGGAGATAGCCCAGCTACTCGAACGCGAGCACGCGATTCCTAAGCAAGCCGCCCGCCAGCTCGCAGCTTGGGACCCCTATGACCAGAATGCTTTCGCCCCATTTTTCGACTCAGAATGGATGTTCGGCTTTCCTGTAGGCAAGGTGAAGATTAACGGTAAAGCCCCGGCGACCCTCCTCGGTAACCTCACACTTGTTAATGAAGCGGCCGGACAAACCGAACTCACGGCCTCAGAATCACAAGAAGTCGAGAGCGGCTTTGACATTGTTATAGGCAACCCACCATATGTGCGCATCCAGACGTTGAAGAAGAAGGACCCTAAGGTCGTCACCTTCTTCAAAGATCATTATGCCAGCGCAGCCAAGGGCAATTATGACCTCTACGTCGTTTTCATCGAAGCCGGTTTGCGCCTGCTAAAATCGGACGGTCACCTGGCTTATATTTGCCCCCACAAGTTTTTCAACTCCCAATATGGCGAACCGCTCCGTGAGCTTATATCGAGAAGAAAGCGCCTCCGACATGTGGTCCATTTTGGCGATGAACAGGTCTTTCCAGGAGCGACGATTTACACATGCTTGCTGTTCTTGGCGAACGGAGGAAGCCCCGATTGCCGTTTTGTCAAAGCACACGATTTCCAAGCATGGAAGGCGACTCTGTCCGGTGTCGATGGGCGCTTCCAACCCGAAAGCATTACTGGATCGGAATGGAACTTTACAGTTGGTAAAGACGCAGCAGTTTTTTCGAAACTAGACCAATGTCCCACACGGCTCGGCGATGTCGCCTCGATTTTCGTTGGACTACAAACGAGTGCTGATAGGCTTTTCGTGCTTCGTGAACGGGCTGTTCCTTCGTCTGGGCTAGCGAAAGTTGAATCTAGGGATGGAGTGCAATGGGAGGTTGAAACGACATTCCTAAAGCCTTTCCTTGCCGATGTCTCGCTCGCTCCTTACCGAGCACCAGCTTCTAACCACTGGTTAATTTTCCCCTACATACTTAGCGAACACGAAGCGAAGCTCGTTTCGGCGAAAGAGCTAAAAAGCGCATGCCCGAAGCTTTGGGAATACTTAAAGTCGAACGAAGCGGATTTGCGGGCTCGTGAATCCGGCAAAGCAGACAGTCTGGAATGGTATGGGTATATCTACCGGAAAAACTTGACGCTTTTCGATTCCCCGAAGCTGATTGTTCAAGTGATTTCTCAATCGCCTAGGTTTTCCTTTGACGCATCCCGTCTCTATTTTACGGGTGGCGGTAATGGGCCGTATTACGGCGTCCGTTGGAATAGTGAAGCCCGCAACAGGCCGATTCATTTCCTCCAAGCACTGCTGAACTCAAGGATTTGCGACTATTTCATCAGTAACATTAGCACTCCATTTCGCGGTGGTTATTGGTCCTACGGCAAACGATTCATCGAGCGCATTCCAGTCCCGCTATCGGTTCGAGAGTTAGAGCAAGTTGTCTCCAGTGTCGTGCAATGGTTGATCAGTCTCCATCGCTACTATGCCGACCACGCTGAGAACCTATCCACACGTGATCCGTTGATGTTGGCGTATTGGGAACGGGTGTTGAACGGACTGGTGTACGAGCTGTATTTCCCGGAGGAAGTGCACGGGGCGGGTCTTCGATTGTTTAAGCTGGTGGAGCAGGCCGGGCTGCCGGATCTCGAAAGCATTCTCGAACCAGACCAGCTCGCGCGGCTTCGCCAGATATTCGAGACTCTGTACGATGGCGACCATCCTCTCCGCATGGCTCTCGACAAACTTCAGACCCTCGATATCATCCGCATTATCGAGGGCAAGGCATGAGCACGCAATCCACTCTTTCCGCCTTGTCTTCTCGTCGGATAGCCTCCCTGTTTCGCAGTGCTAAATGTCGAGTCATTTACGCCGCTCCAGGTATCCAGATTGAGACAGCCAAAGCCCTTGTCGAGCGAGTGGGCGAGTTGGTTCGACTGTCATTAACCGTCAGCATCGATTTTGATGAACACACCCTGCGTATGGGATACGGTTCTCTCGAAGGGGTTGAAATGCTCCGGAAGGCCGACATTGAACCCACCCATTCCCCCGGCTTGCGTTGCGGCATCCTCATCGTGGACGACCGAGGCTGGATTTTTACCCCAACGGCCCTCTACCTCGAACAGGAGCCGCAGTGCGACGAGACGCCGAATGCCGTGGAGTTGTCTTCCGGACAGGTGAAGACGCTGGCAATCCATCTTTCTTCTACCGCTCAGAAGGAAGCTATTGAGCAGGCTGCAACACCGGAAGAGACCAAGAAAATCGCCCAACTCCAGACGGAGCTGGGCATGAGTCCTATCGAGAGAACGCATTTCGATATAGTAAAGGCAGCAATTGAGACGGCCCCGCCCGTCAAGTTCGACGTCGTCCGACAGGTGCGCGTCTTCGAGCCCTACTTGCAATACGTGGAACTGTCCCTTACCGGCGCGGCCGTGCAGCGGCACCGGGTGCGCATTCCGAAGGCTCTGCAAAACCTCGGCGCATCCAAAGACCTGGAGGGCAAGCTCAAGACCACCTTCGATCTGATCGAGAAAGGCAGCTCACTATCATCGAAGATCCTGGAGGATGAGTTGAACGACATCCGAAAGAATTTCACGCCGTCGCTGGGGAAGGATCACGGCAGGGTTGTGTTGAAATCGGCCAAGCCCTACCTCACCAAACGCATAGTGAGCCTGCGTGCCAAGCTTGAGGCCCATCAAAAGAAGGTAGAAGCTGAGCTACAGACGAAACTCGATGAATCGGAGAAGCAGGTCGTGGATTATTATCTGCCGCTGGCTGTTAAGAACCCACCAGATGCTCTCTTGGGAAGCCTCTTGAATCCAAGCACCGATGAGGCCGCGATCCGGTCATGGATCGAGGAGGAAATCTCTACCGTCTTCCCCGCCGCGAAGGATTTGATCCACAGTATGACCTTGGAAGAGAGATATAAGGATATGACGTTCGAGACGCTGGACCGGCCCGACTTTCTGGAATCGGTTCAGCAGGCGTTTCCGCGCATCAATTGGGAAGAGGCTTACAATGAGTTCAAAGCCGCCAGGGAAAACGATTCAGTAGGCACATCGCAGTGAAAATCACGCGAATAAGTCTGCAGAACTTCCGCGCCTTCGACGAGTGTTTCGAACTCGATCTAAATGGCGGAAAAAATCTGCTGCTGCACGGTGAAAACGGTGCAGGCAAATCATCCCTCTACTTTGCTCTGAAACGTTTCTTCGAAGAGCGTGGCGACGCCATCGCTAACCATCGTAATCATTTCGCTCTGGAAACCCGCACCGCCCATGTGTTGCTGTGGCTCAAAGGGACCGACGCTACGGGAACTCCTCATGATCGGGAGTACCATTGGAACGCTGCCGACGGCCATCCATTGACTATTCCCAAGGATCCAACTACAGGGCCCATTACCCCGGAGTTGCGGTCGTTGTTGGTGGACGGAGCCCGCCGTTCAGGGTTCCTGGACTATCGGGTCATGCTTCGGACGAATCTACTGTCCGCCCCGCTCTCTCGCTCAAACCGTGGCCCTCGGATTCATGACACCATCTATGGAGCGGAGTCGGAGGGTTTGGAGGCTCAACTCTTTGACTTGGTTACATTGGCGATTCTTGCAGGCGTACGAGTCACGACCTCAGTCGGAGGCGAATCAACCATGGGCGATCTCATGCGCAGAGTGTGGGAGACGCGACCACCCAGCCGATATAAGTGGGCGCTACGCCTCGCTAACGACGCTGCGTATGCCTTCAGTCAGGCTTTCAACGCAATCCTTCCGCAGTTGGAAGCGAAGGTCACCGAGTTCCTCAATCACTTCGAGAACCACAAGCTCACCATCAAGTTCCAGCCGGTGTCGCTCACGTGGGAAAAAGACTCGCTCCAGCTCAAAGGCGCCGATTTAGTTCCAGAGATCACTTTTCGTGGCAAGCAGGTACTTGACCACCACCTGTTCCTCAATGAGGCAAGGCTGTCCGCGCTCAGTATTTGCCTTTTCCTCGCCGGAGTTCATCTCTCGGACAATGACTATGCCAATCCTGAGTATCCGCGCTTTCTCGTGCTGGACGATGCGCTGATAGGGCTAGAGCTCCAAAACCGCTTACCAGTTTTACGTATCCTGACCAGTGAGGGCTTCAAGAATTACCAGATATTCCTGCTTACTCACGACCGGGTCTGGTTCGATCTCGCGCGAGGACATCTCCGCGAGAGAGACGGATGGATCCACCGTGAACTGCTAGCCGACGAAGATACCGGCCAACTGGTGCCCAAGCTGAAATCATCAGCGAGTGACTTGGAGCGGGCAAAGACCCATCTCGCTAGCGGAGACCTGAAGGCAGCGGCTGTTTATGCGCGATCCGCATTCGAGTGGAAGCTCCGCATTGTGTCCGAGAAGCATGGTATCAAGGTGCCCTTTAAACCAGATGCAGACAAAATCGGTGCTGGGGTTTTGTGGGATGGGATCATCCAGCGCCAACGGGAGCGCGAGGAGCAGAGGCACAGAGGCTCCCATGTTCTCGATCTCATCCCTGAAATTTTGGAAAACGATGTCGAGACTATGCGGTCAACCGTTCTGAATAAACTCAGTCATGCCGGTGCATCGGGCTTGATCCAGGCAGAGGTTGGCGCTGCGATTCAAACTGTCGGAAAAGTGTTGTTGCACCAATTTCCGAGAGTCCCGTCTAATTGATTCTCTCCTGCCAGCTGCATGCCATCTCACGAGGTCTGGGGGGCAGCCTCGATCGGATTTTCCCAGTCTTGTTTCAACCGAATGGCCCAAGTGACTAGCATTGAAAGGCGATGGAGAGCACCAAGTTCGTCGAAGAACGAGAAATACTTGGGGTATTCCTTGATGATGTAACTTTCGACCGAACTGTCTAGTGGGGGAGGGAAAAACATTTTCGGAAATCAGCGAAAGCTGTCTCTCTATGCTGCCAAGAATCCTGGTATGGCACGGAGTCATCGAGGATTTCATAGCGGAGGCTGTCCACTCTTGGCTGAAGAGTCTCTGATTTGCAGATGTGACCCCGCGCCTGTTCGATCTTGCTCCCCATAGGAAAATGGCATGCAGCAATATGTTGTGAATGTTCCGAATGGGCTAAATCTTGCTGGAAGCATAGAGTTTGCCATACAGTTGAGATCCTTACCTCCAGCTGATGAGTACCTTTTTGACTTTGGCAAAGTAGGCTGGGTTTCGCCATTTTCACTCCTGTATATCTCGAGTGAAGTTCAACGATGTGTGGACAAATATCCGTCCGCTAAATTTTCAGTTAGTAATCATCGACACATGGGCTATGCAGCTCATATGGGGTTTTTCAGGGCTTTCCGTGTGGATTTCGGGAAATCTCCCGGAGAGGCGCCTGGCAGTCAAACTCATTTTCCGATAACTCTCTTTGAGTGTGATCAGCTTAGGCGAGAAGCTGCGGAATCTCATGTGGCAGTCGCTGAGACAATTGAATCTAGAAGCCAAGATATCTCCAGTATTCTTTGTCAAAATGATTCTGGATCCCTATTCGATGCTCTAGCCTACTCGCTTCGAGAAATTATGCGAAATGTTGTTGAACATAGTGAGTCCAGTCAGTTCGGGCTTTGTGCTCAATACTGGCCTAAGAAGGGCACTGTCGAATTAGGACTTGTTGATCGTGGTATTGGAATTGGTGCTGCCCTCAGGGAAAATCCGAAGCTACAATTTGATTCAGGTGGGGATGCGTTACGTCTCGCATTGATGCCAGGAATTTCAGGGAAAGCTCATAAGCAAAGAAATGAAGCTAGATATAATGTATGGGCTAATTCAGGGTTTGGACTGTATATGACCAGCCGCCTTTGTAGAAATGGAGGTAATTTTTTTATTGCAAGCGGCGATTGTGGATTACTCCTTAAGGCAAAAGATAAAACTGATGTGCAGATTCCATTTGAGGGTACAGCCCTTCGTCTGAGCCTTTGTGTGGATTCTATTCAGGATATTAGTTCAAAGCTTAAGCAGTTTCGTGAAGAGGGTTATGAAGTAGCGGCAAGATTTGGGAAAAGTGCAGTGTTGTCAGCATCCACTGCTTCCCAAATGTTGGCCAGGGACTTTCTGGACAGATGAGGTACAGTACAGGAACATTTCCTGCCTAAATGGCTGCCAAGATCCGGAGTCGGAGTCAGGCAGGACTATTGACATATTGAAGCGCGGAACATGTAACGGGAGTCTTTTCTGCTACTGAGACCACTATTCTTCTATTTTCTTCCTTTAGAGGGTCTCCCTCTGCGCGTGTCCAAGAACGGAGCCGCGAGAAATGCGAGACAGACTGGACGAGCGAGACGGGGCGCAAGTTTGTAAGGCCTGTCCCGTTTGTTGCGTTGGCCGAATCGAAAACCCAACCAGATAGACCAGACAGACTATGGGATGCTGCCGGTTTGGCTGACACCAGCCTACGCAACGTGTATTTCGAACTCCATCGGACTGAGATAGCCCAATATGGAATGTCGCACCATCATCCGGCCGATACCAGCGCATCCCTGTGCTGTTCGATGTGCTTGATGACCATCCCAGGCAGAGCTCTTTCCGCCAGGCGCAGCTCATAGGTTTTCTGCAGGTTCATCCAGAATTCAGCGGTGGTGTTGAAAAACGTCGCTAGACGTACCGCGGTATCGCCCGTAATCCCTCGCTGGCCTTTGATAATTGCCGTGATCCGGTTCGCCGGAACTTCGAGGGCCTTGGCAAGAATATTGGCATTGATCGGCGGCTCTGTCGGCTTCATGAATTCCTCGAACAGGATTTCTCCTGGATGAACCGGCCGCATGCCGTTTTTGATCATGACAGGTTCTTCGATCGAGCTGCCATAAACCGTACTCGCTCGTCTGGATCCCTTCGCGCGAACTGTTCCGTATCGCTGTCCGCGCGGAGCCCGCTGCACGGTCACTTCTACATCTTGGCCTAGTAACGAGAGAAAATGAACCAGGCGTTCAACCGAGAACCCGGCCATCTGGCCGGCGAGGATCTTCGAGATCTTGGCTTGGTCAATACCGAGTTGGGTTGCCGCTTCCGCCTGCTTCCAGCCTCGCCCCCTAATCGTCTCCTGAAGCGCTTGCAGTAAACTGCTTTTCAGAATCAGTTCCGCGGACCGTTCTTCCGAAAACCCCATGTCTCGAAAGATATTCCCACTGCCCTTCGTCACCGTGGCGCGTTTCACAGGCCTTCCTCTCATCAGGCTTTTTCCCTTGTTGAATTTTGAACAGCTGAAAGCCAGCGGTTTCCTGCACCGGCTCAGGGAGCTCACGCAGATCCTCGCGAGACGTTCCAACAACATGAACCGGCTTCATTACATTTTCATGCTATGCCATAACTGGCATATTTGCAACAGACCATGCGGGTTGATCTGAGGCACCCGAACGCTGTGCTAAATTTGTGCTAAAACTCTGCACAATGGATCGTAATCTACAGAATCAATGGAATGCATAGAAACGTCCCAAGTCCTTGTTCGTAAAGAAAAAACGGGGAAACCTTAACGATTTCAAGCCATTGATATTATTGGTCTTTTCGAGCTTTTAAGGCGAGGGTCCTGGGTTCGAGGCCCAGCCGGCTCACCATATAATCCTCCCACGTATTTTTCTCATTTCAGTGCAGGCTGTAAGGGCGCGCACCTGTCAGGCGGGTGCCCCTGTAGTGGCATGATCGGGACCCGACAGCCCGTCCGATGTCGCACAGGCAGAAGACTGGTAGACCCTGTTCATCACAGGGGGCTCATCGGTCTATCGTCTCCGCTTGACTACCACGGGCGCCCAATACTAGCCTGCTGTAAGACTTGCCGCCCCAGGCCGACTCTAGTTGTGTCCCGTTTCTACCGAAGGAGTCATATGGCCTCTCATTCTCGGACCGCCTCCGCTTCTCCACCACCGATCCTGGCAGAACAGCAGCGCCTCGAAGAGGACGCCAAGCGTCAGCGCCACTGGAAACGATGGGGTCCCTATCTGAGCGAACGGGCTTGGGGAACCGTGCGCGAGGATTATAGTCCTCACGGGACGTCCTGGGAGGCCGTTCCCCACGATCATGCCAGGTCACGCGCCTATCGCTGGAACGAGGACGGGCTTGCCGGCATCTGCGATCGCCACCAACTCATCTGTTTTGCCGTGGCCCTGTGGAACGGACGCGATCCTATTTTGAAGGAACGCATGTTCGGCCTTACCGGCAACGAAGGCAATCACGGCGAGGATGTGAAGGAGTGCTACTTCTATCTGGACTCCACGCCGACGCATTCCTACATGAAATATCTCTACAAATACCCGCAGGCGGCGTTCCCCTATACGCGGCTGGTCGAGGAAAATCGCTGTCGGGGGCGGCAAGAACCGGAGTTTGAATTGATCGACAGCGGGGTGTTCGACGACAACCGCTACTTCGACGTCTTTGTGGAATATGCCAAGGCGTCGCCAGAAGATCTGTGCATCCGTATCCAGGTCGTGAATCGTGGCCCCGAGCAGGCCGAACTCACGCTGCTTCCGACCATCTGGTTTCGCAATACCTGGTCCTGGGGTTCGGACATTCGCCGCCCCCGTTTCAAGCAAGGTGAGCCGGTAGACCGGATGAGTGTGATCGAGACGCAGCATGAGTACTATGGCCTGCGCCGGCTACTGTGCGAGGGCGAGCCCAGCCTGCTTTTCACGGAAAATGACACCAACACGCGCCGGCTCTACGGCGATCAGGAGGGCGCCCGGTATGTGAAAGACAGCTTTCACGACTATATCGTGCAGGGTGAGAAGGATGCGGTGAATCCGGATCACCTCGGCACCAAGGCCGCGGCCCAGTATGTGCTCACACTCGCGTCCGGCGAGGCCAAGACCGTTCGCTTGCGATTGACCAACGAGGCACAGAGCCCGGGTTTCGCGAAGCAAGACTTCGACACCGTGTTTGCGACACGACTCAAGGAAGCGGACGAGTTCTATGACCGTCTTGCCCCGAGCAATCTGTCGGAGGACGCGCGCCTGGTGCAGCGGCAAGCCTTTGCCGGATTGCTCTGGAGTAAACAGTTTTATCACTACGATGTGAACCGATGGCTCAAAGGCGACCCGACAGAAGAGGAACCGCCGCGAGAGCGTCTTCACGGCCGCAACTCGGATTGGATGCATCTCTATAACGCCGATGTCATTTCGATGCCGGACAAGTGGGAATACCCCTGGTATGCGGCGTGGGATCTCGCGTTTCACTGTATTCCGCTCGCGCTCGTCGATTCGACCTTTGCCAAACAACAGCTCGTCCTGATGCTGCGTGAGTGGTACATGCATCCCAACGGACAGATTCCGGCTTACGAATGGGCCTTCGGCGACGTAAATCCGCCGGTCCATGCCTGGGCGGCTTGGCGTATCTATAAGATCGACAAGAAACGCACAGGGGTCGGCGATCGCCGCTTCTTGGAGCGCGTGTTCCACAAACTGCTGCTGAACTTCACCTGGTGGGTTAATCGCAAAGATGCCGAGGGAAAGAACATCTTCCAAGGCGGCTTTCTCGGCCTGGACAACATCGGGGTCTTCGACCGGAGCGCGCCATTACCCACCGGCGGCCATATCGAACAGTCGGATGCCACCAGTTGGATGGGTATGTATTGCCTCAACATGCTGACGATCGCGCTCGAGCTGGCTCGTGAGAATCTGGCCTACGAAGACGTCGCCAGCAAATTCTTCGAGCACTTCGTCTACATCTGTCGCGCAATGAATAACATCGGCGGGGAGAAGATCGAGTTGTGGGATCGCGAGGACGGGTTCTTCTACGACGTGCTGCACTTGCCGAACGGAGAAACGACGCACATGAAGGTCCGCTCCATGGTGGGGCTTATTCCCCTGTTCGCGGTCGAGACGCTCGATTCGGAGCTCATCGACAGCCTCCCTCGTTTCAAGCACCGGATGCAATGGTTCATCGAGAACCGGCCTGACTTTTCTCAGCATCTGGAAATGCAGTCCTACGACGGCGGCGTGCGGCGCTTTCTCTCGCTCGTCAGCCGCGATCGGCTGAAGTCTGTGCTGGGATATTTGCTGGATGAAGAAGAGTTTTTGTCTCCCTACGGCATCCGCGCCCTCTCGCGCTATCACAAAGATCATCCCTATGTGGTGTCGGTTATGGGCCATGAGCATCGCGTGGACTATGAGCCGGCAGAGTCCGGGACGGGCTTGTTCGGGGGTAATTCGAATTGGCGTGGACCGATTTGGTTTCCGGTCAACTACCTCCTGATCGAGTCCCTGCAAAAGTTCCACTATTTTTTCGGCGACCAGTATCGGGTGGAATGTCCGACAGGATCGGGCCGTCACTCCACTCTCTGGCAAGTGGCAGCCGAGATCTCACACCGTTTGACGCACATCTTTCTCCAAAACTCGGAAGGTAAACGTCCGGTATTCGGCGGTGCCAAGATCTTTCAAGACGATCCACATTGGCGCAACAACGTCTTGTTCTATGAATATTTTCATGGGGACAATGGAGCCGGAATTGGAGCGAGCCATCAGACGGGATGGACGGGATTGGTGGCGAAGCTGATTCAGCAATCCGGAGAATAGGGCGCTTATGGCAAATGGCTGATAGCGTATAGCGAGAAATTCTTGCCATCGGCCATACGCTCCGAATGAGAGAGAAGCCATGAAGGTTGACGCAACCACATGTCAAGATTTAGGCCGAGCGTTGAGCTTCGAATGGCTGGAGACCAACGGGCGCGGGGGATTCTCGTCCGGCACGGTTGCCGGGGCGAACACGCGGCGCTATCACGCGTTGTTGCTTGTGGCCCGCAAGCCGCCGAGCGAACGGTTCGTTCTGGTCAACCACCTCGAAGAATGGGTGGAGGTGAACGGTCAGACGATTCCCCTCTCGAGCAATTGCTATCCCGGTACCATCCATCCTGATGGATACAAATCCTGTGGCAGTTTCACCACCGATCCCTGGCCGACCTGGACCTATGACTGCGCCGGGTTTTCGATCCAACGAGAGATTCTCTGCGTCCAAGGCCGCGATCTTGTCATCGTCCGATGGCGCCTGCTGAAAAAAATGAAATGCCCCGTCACGCTCCGCGTACGGCCAATGCTGAGCGGGCGCGACTACCATTCTGCCCATCATGAAAATGCAGCGCTCGACAGCAACGTCACTGAGGGCGACCAGACGGTGATCTGGCATCCCTATCGCGATCTTCCGGCGGTGCATGCGTTCCATACAGGAATGTACCGACATGAGCCCAGTTGGTTTCGACAGGTCCAATTCAGCATCGACCAACAACGAGGGCTCGATCACGCAGAGGACTGGTGGTCGCCCGGTGAGCTCACGTACCAGCTCAAGGCCGGAGAGGATGCACCCCTGGTCTTTACCACCGAGTCCATGAACGCACTCGATGTCGCGGCTCTGATCGATGTCGAACGGGAACGCCGCGCGCGTATTCAACAATCAGCCCCCAGCAGTGATCCATTGGTACATCAACTGTGGCGCGCTGCGGAACAGTATCTGTCACAAAGAGGGAGCCAGCAGACGGTCATTGCCGGGTATCCCTGGTTCACTGATTGGGGGCGAGATACCTTCATCTCGTTGCCAGGCCTCTGTCTCGTCACCGGCCGAACGGATATCGCCTGGCAAGTTATCGAATCTTTTGCTGCGCATGTCTCGGAAGGCATGGTGCCGAACCGTTTCCCGGACGCGGGTGAGCAGCCGGAGTACAACACGATCGATGCTTCGCTGTGGTTTATTCATGCCATCGATCGTTATCTTGAGGCGTCGGGAGACGAAGCTCGTGTTCGTGAGATTGCCTGGCCTGCGGTCAAACAGATTCTTGATAGCTATCGCCGAGGCACGCGTTATGGGATTCGGATGGATGAGGATGGATTGATTACAGGTGGAGTCCCAGGCACGCAACTGACCTGGATGGACGCGAAGGTCGGCGACTGGGTCGTCACGCCGCGCCATGGAAAACCAGTCGAGATCCAAGCCCTCTGGGTCCGAGCCTTGGCGGTGGGGGAAACCCTTGCGCGACGATTCGATGAAGCGGATTACGCCGATCGGTGCCGGAATGATCGTAATCGTGCGATCGCGTCATTCCGTAATCGATTCTGGTACGAGCAGGGCGGGTACCTCTACGATGTGATCGATGGGCCGGAGGGGAATGATGCGTCGCTTCGACCTAATCAACTCTATGCCATCTCCCTCGTTGACGATCTGGTCCCGCGCGACCGCGCGCAGCAGATTCTTCGTCTCGCCGAAGCGCAGCTTTTGACACCGGTGGGGCTCCGTACGCTCTCGCCTGCCGATAGTCGCTATCGGCCCCGCTATGAAGGAGGAGTGACGGAGCGCGACGGCGCCTATCACCAGGGTACGGTTTGGCCCTTCTTGTTGGGTCCGTTTGTCACAGCCTGGATAAAAACATTCGGTCGGAGTGTCGCGGTACGAACGCAAGCCCGTGGCTTTCTCGCAGGCCTTGAGGCGCATCTGTCTGAAGGCTGTCTGGGGCAGGTGTCGGAAATTTTCGATGCCGACGCGCCCCATCAGCCGCGTGGCTGTTTCGCCCAAGCCTGGTCGGTGGCAGAACCGCTTAGAGCGCTACTCGAAGATCTCAGTATTCAGACCGATGCTGGAGAAGTTGCGGTAAAACGAGTGGTTGTGCGGCAGCGTAAGGAAGTGGCCTCTCCATCGCCTCAGCAGAAGAAGGGGAGGTCAGCTCAACGGGGGCGGGGCAAGGATGCGCAGCTCAATCCCTGATCTGTTTTTGTGAGGGGAGTGTCAGTTCGTTTCTCTCGTTCTTCTCTTTCCGTCTTGCATTCGCCGTCTTCGCAGGCCGTGGCCTGCTCATGCTGGCGCTCGTCGCAAGCCAGCTTATCCTCTTCGCTAATGGCGTTTCGAGGCAATGTATCAGCTCTTCCTGAGAGGCCTGGAGACATTCCATGCAAGTGCTTTCTGCAGAGACCGGTATGTTGAGAAGCAGGAGAAAGACCAACGCAAACATCAGTCTTATGTTCATGCAAAGATCTCCCCTGGAAGTTTCCTCAACACGATTCGCTGCGCGCTAATCTGTGCGAGAGTACCGCGAATGGAAGACTGCGATCACGGCAATCAACGCCATAAGCGGGCCGAAGGCAAACGCTCCGGTCATCGCTGCTTCCACTGAGGTGTCATGGGTGTTGCTGGAGAAAAATTCAGTGAGCAGCATCCCGCCAAACAGCCCGACGAGATACCCGCCGATGGCTTCTAAGAAAGCGAGCCAAAAGGTTTTCACAGGAGTAGGCTAGGGGACAGAGAATGTCGTGTCAACGGTGGGGTGGAGTGATCGCGCGCTACGAGTCGATAGGTGATTGCGGAATCCGAGCTGTCACACCAAGGCTATCGTCTGTTGCCGTCAGAAGCGTATCCAGGTACACCGGTCCGATCATTGCCGAAACCTGCAGGTGCGAGGACAGCGTTCCGATGTCTGCCGGTCCGAGAATTATACCGTAGCCTCTTCTGCTTCTTTCGCGGCTTTGGCGGCGAGGCTGTTTCTCCGATTATTGGAGATCGTTCGATCGATGACCGCTCCGCAGTTGATACATTTCCAGGCATAGAACACCAAGAAGAAGTCTGAGAATCGTTCCAACATCATCAGCCCTTTGCACTTCGGACAATCCATCGTCGTCTCTCCTTTAATTAGATAGGCGAACTTGTACGATGGTAAAGCAATTTACGATCCAGTTTGACAAGGTCGCAATATCAATCACTTAGCACTGTGGTGACTACTTATACGTACAATCCTGTACGCTCTGTTGCATTTATGCTTTCAATTTTGTGCGGCAGTCATGTTTTGCTGAGAGCAAAGGCGAGGTGACAACGAAAATGGGGATATGAATGCGTGCAGGATTGATTTCCGTCGTCGTTCACTCTTTTTAATCAATCAAGGAAGTGGATGTCGAAGTTGTTTCGAGGGAGGATCGCGTAATCGTGGAAGTGGTATGGGCAGCCCAGCGCGCCAGGGCCTCTTTCGCTAGAGACCCCGGCGGCATTGCGATGACAGGTGTGAAGGCTACTGGACTTCGACGGCGATGGTCTGGCTTGCCGAGACGAGTTTGTGATCTTTGTTGGCGCCGGTCACGGTGATCTGGTGCGTCCCTTTGCTCAGGCCCTTGAACGATCCGGGAAAGCCCTTCTGATATTGAGTGTCCAGGTACACGTGGGCATGTGCAGCCTCGGATCCCTTGGTCAACTCGTACTTTAGCTCGAAGCTATCAGCGACCTTGTCTCCATCCTTGGGGGAGGTGATCACGATCTTCGATCCGTCTTCGATCGGGGCATCCGCCGCGAAGACCGGCGCTCCGCTGAGCGCACCTACCAACGCGATTCCCAATCCCATTCCAATACGTTCCATCATAGGCATAACGGCCTCCTTGTGTGAATTGAGCGGAATAACGGCTACAACATACCACCCACTACGGGAGACTTTCTTTCCTGGACGCATTTTTTGTAAGCGTACGTTCCTTTCTTCCCCTGACTCTCTATGAGCACCAGGGAGGTCTGCAATGTGGGGGAGGGGCAGTGTCGATGGTGGTGAGCAATGGATGGCCGCAACGCTTGATCCGCCAACTGTTCACGCGGCCTGGCGCTTCTGGAGTTATACCTGGGCGGTGCCGCCGCCGGGCCGTTATGTGCTGGTCGTTCGCGCGACCGATGGAGAGGGAAAAGTCCAAACGTCGATCGAGCAAGATCCTGCTCCGGACGGTGCGACCGGGCTCCATGAGATTTCCGTGACGGTTGCCTAGGAAATATTCACGCGGTTTATCTTTCGGCGATAGGGCAGGCAGTGATGTACCTTGAGCGAAGGGGCTGTCTTCTGTCTGCTAAAATCTCCGGTCCTTCCGCCCGGTCTAGCTTGATATTCTCCGTTGGCACTCGTTACTGAGAAAGGTCTGCACGTCGGTAGTGCCGTTCAGCTCTATATCGTAGTTTGCTGGTCGAGGAGCGCTTGCGGGCGCGTTCGTTTGTTCCCTCCCCCGCTCTTGGTGGGTGCCGGTCATTTGGCCCCGCGAAACCTTGACGCGGCTATCGCGTGGACACTACACTTTTCGAATACTGGTATTTAAGGAGGTGCTCCATGGCTGAATTGCGCGTACTCAATAGCGGGAAGAAGTCATCGTCATTGCAGGATGCGGTTGCAATGACCACTCAGTTGGTAGCCGGCCTGGAAAAGATCGGGCTGGCGATGAAAAGCCGGACATGGCGACGTGAAGGTCGAGCAGGTCTCGGCCCCTTGCAGCGGCAGGTCCTCACGCTTCTTCGATCCAAGCCAGGCCAGCGCGCCACCGTCTCGACTGTGGCCAATGAATTAGCCGTCAGGCTTCCCACTGCGTCGGAAGTCATTGCGACACTCGAACGGAAGCAATTGGTACGGAGGCGGCGAGACACGAGCGATGGACGCGTGGTGACGGCGCAATTGACGGCCAAAGGAAATCGGTCCTGTACGCCTTCGACCGGTATGCCGGATCGGCTGGCGACCGCGACGGACACCCTCTCGTCACCGGAGCAAGTCCTTCTCCTTACGTCCTTGGTCAAGGTGATTCGCAGTCTTCAGGAGCAGGGGGAGATTTCAGTCGCGCGGATGTGTATCTCCTGTCAGTATTTTCGTCCCAATCACTATGACAATGCGGATCGACCACATCATTGTGACTATTTGAACGCGTCGTTCGGGGATCGTTCGCTTCGTTTGGATTGCCATGAATACGAGGCGGCTCCGGTCGCGCAGGTCGATGCGGCCTGGGCCAATTTTTCCCGTTCACGTATCGCCTAGAGGTTGGCTCCCTCCTGTTCATGCGAAGTTGGTATATGTTGGTATGAGAGTTAGGGGAACGATGAGTGAAAGAAGAACAGCCATGTCCGTGAAGAAAGGCTCGAACGGCTCGCCTGAGGATGAATGGCTCGGGGCTGAGGCCCATATGCCGAATCTCAATCGTGAGCTTCGCCGTCGTGAGCCAAGGCGAACGGGCGTTCCGTCCTTGTGGATGATCAGTGCCCTTTTTGCTGCAGGCCTGGCAGCCGGAGGTTTGGCGATGCGTTTTTTCGACCGACGGTCTCGCCCCTCCTAGCGGATTACTACAACGTCACACGCGCCAGAAGCTCTGGTGCGTGAATCGTCCTCGCTTCATATCTCCTCAGCGCAGTCCTTTTCGATACAACAGGTAGTCGGCTTCGATCTGCGTGAGCAGATCGTCCAACGCGGCTTGGACAGCCTCTGCGATGGGGCTCTGATCTGAAGACGTCACCCACCTGACGCTCGATCCCATCGCTTCTTTTTCCACCAAATAGGATTTGATCGGCGGTTTGTCCGATGCGCCAAGGTCTGATTCCAAGCGCAGACTGTAGCGATAGTTGCCTCGGGATCGCATCGTCAGCCAGGCCTTGATGGTTAGGGTGAGGTCGGCCGGTTTGTCTCCTGCCGAGGCAAAGGTTTGGCGCGATTGGATGTAATCGATCGTGGCGGAGCGTAGGTCCTGTGCCGGCCACTCCAGTAAGGCGATGCCCGGCATATGGTCGGCTCCTTCCAAAGCGAGAAAGGGCACCACGACAGAGAGGGATTGAGGGATGATGGTCGGTGCCACAGCTAGGGGTGCAGGGGTCACGTGAATTCGATGGCCACAGCCCCAGCTGAGCAAGAGGAGCCCGCTAAGAATACATCCCGTGGATTGGCGCAGGAGACGGTTGCCGTTCACGGGTTCGTCGTGGCGGGCGTGGGTGGGTTGAGCATGTCCAAATCTTTCAAGGCGCGCAGAGCCTGCTCACGGTATGGTTGGTCTGTGGGATTCGTATAGGTATCGATCACGCGTCGATAGGTGGCGCGGGCTTGGGGGTACTGGCGCTTGATGGCGAAGTATTGGCCCAGTGCGAGCCAGTTTGTGGCCGCAGCTTCATTGGCCGTTTTCATCAACGCAAATTCGCGCTCGACATGTGTCGTGCCTTGTTGCACGGCCCGTTTCTTGACGGTGTCCCCTATCTGACTTGCCATGGCTTCGATCTGCTCGTTGGCTCGGATCGCGGATTCTACGCGATTGGTTTTCAGATTGTCATAAAACGTTTCAGCATGATTTTTGATCAGGTTCGCCCGTTCCTGGTAGGTATCGTGGGCGCAACTCGCGATGAGCAGGCCGCAGGCGACGAGCAGGATTGATGCACAGGATACGAGTCTGGGTCTGGTCATGAGTCGTGTTCCTTGGGTTTCTACCGGGTGAAGGTTCAACGCCCTCGGCAAAGTTTATCCTACAGAATTCGGAGCGGAAACGCGACCAGCTCCCTGGCCCTCGGCGGGCTCTAGTGACACATGAGTCGGAAGTATGATAAGAATCCACTTCGTTTTGCGGATCCCGTTTCGTCCCCATCGTCTAGCCTGGCCTAGGACATTGCCCTTTCAAGGCAGTAACACGGGTTCAAATCCCGTTGGGGACACCACATTTCTCTCCTTCTCTCCCGCTGCCGGCTTGTTGTTTCAACCCTCTCGCTCCGTTGAATTTGCCTCCTCAGCTGGATACACTGACTGACAGTGGCTGAGTGGCTGCTCTAGCATGCTGCCGCGATGGAGGTGGTGATGAATGGACAACAGATGATGGTATGGGCAGGAATAAGCCTTGTGGCGGGAATCCTGTGCCTTGGGGCGGCAGAGCCACAGTCTGCCAAGGGCGGGCAGGCTCTTTGGTTCGAGGCTGGTCGAGGACGGGATGGTGCTCCGATGATTCTTATCCCTGCCGGTCCCTTCATCATGGGGAGTAACGACGGCCTCCCAAACGAGCGACCTGAACATCGCGTCATGCTGGATGCCTTCTTCATCGATCAGTATGAAGTCACGCTTAGCCGCTATCGAACGTTTTTGGAATCGGGAAAGCACGAATCTCCTACAACCTGGGACGATGAGGCGGCGACGACCGTGGGAGATCGGCCTGCGACGGGGATGAAGTGGGAGTCGGCTTCTGCCTATTGCCAATGGGCAGGGAAGCGGCTTCCAACGGAGGCTGAGTGGGAGAAGGCGGCGCGGGGGACCGACGGGCGCCGGTATCCCTGGGGAGACATGCAGCCCTTCGTCGATATTGCGAACTATAATCGAGGCATGTGGGTGAATGAAGCCATCACGTTGGTGGCGGTCACCAGCGGTCTTGAGGGCATGAGTGTGCGGCATGGGCTGAAAGAGGGCGGGAAAAGTCCTTTCGGTCTTTCCCACATGGCTGGGAACGCGGCAGAATGGGTGGCTGACTGGTATGGACGCGATTACTACCAGAAGAGTCCTGAGCAAAATCCAACCGGCCCGGCCACTGGTGAAAAGCGAGTCCTCCGGGGTGGATCGTGGGCAGATTTGCCGGCTGCCTTGCGCGTGACCGCACGGTTTTCAGCTGAAGCAGACTATGAGGATCGGACGATCGGATTTCGCTGTGCGATGAATGTGGCGAAGTGAGTGCGGTCAGCCTGGTATGGCTGGCGAAGGTCGGCGATATCTAGGATGCCAGGTCCAATCAGCCACAATGTTTCATTCCATCGCAACCTCTCCAGGCTGTTTCTTTAAGCGATTCCATGTCTGAACGATTGATTACGCCTCTTATCATCATTGCACTGGTGTTGGGGACCCTGTGGGCGCTCCACTCTATCAATTCCTCTTCGGTGACGCCGGTGACTGTCCCGTCGGTGGCAGCACTTGTGCCGGACATGGTTCCGCTTGTCACGGGAGACGAACCGATCACAGAGATTTTCACAAAAGCCGGTTGCGCAGTGTGCCACACCGTCCCCGGTATTTCGGGAGCCGATGGACGCGTGGGGCCGACTCTCCTGTTAGGAGTCACGGGGCCTCTTCGGTTGGCCGATCCATCGTACCGGGGCCATGCGCAGTCGGTGCATCAATATGTGATCGAGTCGGTGATCGAGCCGGGGGTGTTTGTTGTGGCGGGCTATCCAGATCACACAATGCCGACATGGTATGGCGCGAAATTGAGCGCGCTCGCGCTGGAGAAAATTGCGTCGTATCTTGAGTTGCAAGGGGTATCCGCCACACCGTAAGTGCGATGGCTCCTGCCGGATTCGAGCAGGGTGGTAAGACTATCGTTTCCGTAGAGGGGTTACATTCCCCGAGGCTCCGCCTTGTATTTTAAAGGCACTGTTCGACTCGTCGCCAGACTTCTTGTCGAGGAGTGCATTCACCGCATCGTCCCCTCTCAGACCTTCGATCTTGATCTTGAGCCGGAGATTGTTCGCGCTGTCGGCATTGATCAAGGCCTGTTCGAGCGAGATCCGTTCTTCCTTGTAGAGCTGGAAGAGGACGTGATCGAACGTTTGACAGCCTTCCTCCACTCCCTGCTCCATCGCTTCTTTGAGCGAATCGACTTCGGACTTCTTGATGAGGTCTTTTATGCGAGGCGTATCCAGCATGATTTCCAGTGCCGGAGCTCGCTTCCCGTCGATGGACGGCACGAGCCGCTGTGAGATGATGGCGCGGAGATTCAGTGAGAGCTGGAGATAGATCTGTGCATGCCGCTCCACCGGGAAAAAGTTCATGATGCGCTCGATGGCTTGGTTCGCGTTATTCGAGTGGAGTGTGCCGATGCAGAGGTGTCCGGTTTCCGCGAAGGTGATTGCGGCTTCCATCGTTTCCGTGTCCCGGATTTCTCCGATCAGAATCACATCCGGTGCCTGCCGCAGGGTATTCTTGAGCGCATTTTGGAAGGAGAGCGTGTCGAAGCCCACTTCTCGTTGTGTAATGAGCGACCGCTTGTGGTTGTGGACGAACTCGATCGGGTCTTCTACCGTGACGATATGGCCGGGATGGACGGTGTTGCGGTGGTCGATCATGGCGGCGAGGGTGGTGGATTTTCCGGAACCGGTGGCCCCGACGACGAGCACCAACCCGCGCTTCGTCATGGCGATGTCTTTGACGATCGGAGGTAGGCCCAACTGCTCGACAGTCTGGATTTCGGCTTTGATATGCCGGAAGACCAAGCCGACGTTTCCCCGTTGCCGGAAAATATTGACGCGGAAACGGCCGAGCTCTTTGTAATAGAGAGCCAGATTCATCTCCATCTTTTCCTCGAACTCTCCGCGCTGCTGGCCGCGCATCAGCGCCAGCGCGAGGGCTTCGAGTTGTTCGTTGGTAAACGGCGGCGCGTCGGTTTGCTGTGTCGAGCCGTGGACGCGATAGGCCGGAGCTGAATCGACGGTCAGATACAGGTCTGACGCTTCCTGATCCACCATGACTTTTAAGAGACTGCGAACATCCATTGCGACCCCCGTTCCCTCGGCTATGTTTCTTAGGCTGCGCCGCCCATGGCGGATCCAAATAGATTGGGATTCATACTGCGCGATTGGGCTTCGCCCTTCGTGACAAGTCCACGGGTTACTAAATCAACCAGTGCCATGTCCATCGTTTGCATGCCGTCTTTTTGGCTGGCCTGCATGACTCCGGGAATCTGGTGCAACTTGCCTTCGCGGATGAGATTCCTGACCGCGGTCGTCGCGACCATAATCTCGAGGGCGGCGACACGGCCGCCCGACTTTTTCTTCAGTAGGGTCTGGGTGATGACGGCTTCCAAGGCCTCGGCGATCTGGGTGCGGATCTGGGACTGTTGATTCGGGGGAAAGGCATCGATGATGCGATCGATAGTTTTCGGCGCACTGGAAGTGTGGAGTGTGCCGAAGACCAAGTGTCCCGTTTCTGCGGCCGTCAACGCGAGCTGGATGGTGTCCAGATCCCGCATTTCACCCACGAGGATGATGTCCGGGTCTTCGCGGAGTGCGGACTTCAGCGCATTAGCGAATGACAGGGTATGGACGCCCAGCTCTCGCTGGTTGACTAGGCACTTCTTGGTCTTGTGGACGAACTCGATTGGATCCTCAATGGTGATGATGTGGCCTTCGAAGGTGTTGTTCAGGTAGTCGACCATGGAGGCGAGCGTCGTCGATTTGCCTGATCCGGTTGGGCCGGTCACAAGGATCAACCCCTTTTCCCGATCACAGAGCTGCCGCACGACAGGAGGCATGCCGAGTTTTTCCATCGGAATGATTTCGGTGGGGATGTTTCGGAATACGGCGCCAAGACCGCGATTCTGGACGAAGACATTGACGCGGAACCGAGCGATGTCACCCAGTTCAAAGGAAAAGTCGCATTCGCGTTTTTCCTCGAAGTTCTTCCTCTGGGTATCGCTCATCATGTCGTAGATGAGTGAGTGTGTTTCTTCTGTGGTCAATGGGGGATGATCGAGTTTTTTGAGGTCCCCGTTCATCCGGATCATGGGCGGTTCGCCGGCGCTGATGTGACAGTCCGATGCGCCCTCCTTTGCCGTGAAGGTCAGGAGTTTCGATATATCCATGAAGAGGACTCCTCGGTAAGAAAAGATGAGAATGGACAGGGCCTTGGTTTGTCAGACCTCAGGGCTGCTTGAGAGCATGATGCCACAGGGTGATGGGAAAGCAAGGAAATAGCCGGAAGTGTCTGCCCGAATTCTCGGTCAGATCAGTCTCGCGGATTGCCCAGCGCATTGGAATGCAGCGAGCGCCTGATCAATGTGGCCAGCGGTATGCTCAGCGGTCACCGTGACGCGGATACGGCTGGTGGCGTCCGGAACGGTGGGCGGCCGAATTGCCGGAGCGTAGATGCCTTCTGCAAACAGATGCTCGGCGAACGAGAGTGCGGTTTCAGCGCTGCCGATGAGGATCGGTATGATCGGACTGACGCTGGGAGAGAGGTTGAATCCCAATTGTGTTAGCCCCGTGAACAGTCGTTCACGGTTAGCCCACAAGCGCGCTCGCCGCTCCGGCTCCCGTTGGATGATTCGTAAGGCTGCCGTAGCAGCGGCAGCCGAACTTGGTGGCGGCGCCGTGGTAAAGATAAACGATCGGCTGGTGTTCATCAGATACTGGATCAACGTCGAGGGACCGGCGATGTATGCGCCACTACTGCCGAAGGCCTTGCTCAACGTCCCCATCTGAAGCGGGATCTGTGCATCAAGCCCGAAGTGTTCGGCCGTCCCTCGCCCATGCGGACCCATTACGCCTGTGCCGTGGGCATCATCGATATAGAGGTCAGCCTCATACTCCTGGGCTAGCCGGTTGAGTTCGGGCAACGGTGCGAGGTCTCCGTCCATACTGAACAGGCCGTCGGTCACAATCAGGGTGCGTCGTGACTGGCGTCTTGCGGCTAGGAGAGACTGTAGGTGATCGGTATCGTTGTGTCGATAGATGCGAAAGTCGGCTCCGCTCAGTCGGCATCCGTCGATCAGGCTTGCATGGCAGAGGCGATCGGCCAGAATCAATCCGCCTCGCCCGATCAATGTAGGGATGGTTCCGATGTTGGCCAGATAGCCAGAGCCATAGGTCAGGGTAGCCTCTGTTCCCTTGAATTGTGCCAATGCGGTTTCCAATTCCTGATGCGGTGGCAATGAGCCTGAGACCAACCGTGCGGCCCCAGCTCCGGCCCCAAATCGTTGCGTCGCCTCGACGGCGGCCTGAATCACCTCCGGATGCATGGCCAGTCCTAAATAATCGTTCGAGGCGAAGAGGAGGATTTGGCGTCCTGCCATTTCAACGACCGGGCCGACGCCCGAATGGAGCGGCGTGAGCCGTCTGGTGAGATGTCGCGCAGCCAACTCGTCGAGCTGTTTATTAAACATAGGGGTCTGATTACCATCTGAAAACTGAGAGAAAACCGCTGCCTCATTGACAACCTTGTGACATCCTTAGTATAAGGCGCGGACATTATTTAACGAAACGGGCCTCGCCCTCTCTGACGAATCTATCCATGAGCTACCGCATTAAGATCCCGGCAAAAGTTCTTCCGGTCGATGAAGCCCATATGCTGAGCGGGCTTGACCATGCGTTCCACCGACTCCAGAACTATCGACGCCCCATACTGGTCGGTTTGGGGGTGTTGGTGCTTGCGGCTGCCGTGGTTGGCGGGGTGTTCTACGTTGACCGCCAGGCCGCGCAGAAGGCTCAAGAGCTTGAACGTGAGGCGATGCGTTTCTTGACCGCTCCTTCCGCCAGCGATCCTCAAAAGGCCGATCATGCGCTCAAGGAAGCGATCACGCGGTATCGGCAAGTGGTCGATCAATATCCTCGAACCCCCTCAGCACCACTGGCGTTGTATCATTTGGGAAATACGTTGGTCCAGACCAATGAGTTGAGTGCGGCCATTGATGCCTATCAGCGATTCTTGATGTTGTACGGTTCGAATCCCTCAATGGCAGGGCTCGTACAACAACGGTTGGCCTATGTGTATTTGCTCAAGGGAGACCGGGATCTAGCCGTCAAGGCATTGACCGGCATCTTGGAGACCCCCGGTACGTTGAATCGAGATCAAGCCTTGTTTGAGTTGGCGCGGTTGGAAGAGTCTCAGTCGCGGCCAGAAGGGGCGTTAGCCCATTATCAGGAACTGATCAAGACCTATCCAAGTTCTCCCTTCACCAGTGAGGCAACGATTAGGACCAAGATCATGGATGTGAAGAAATCCCAGGAGTCGACGCCTGCGCCCTCGTCGATGGCCCCGGCTGGTGCTGCACCACAGAAGAGTCCTGCGTCTCCTCCTCCCGCACCCGGCAAGAAGTAGTCCTCGTCGGCAGCGTTCCACGTTGATCCCTGCAACCTATCCTGAGCCTGTTCCCGTGCCACAGCTGCGACTATCGAAGCTCTCGCGGGCTAACCCCACATCGTTTTTCGCAATCTATTAAGCCGGTAGGCTGTTCGCTGCCTTGGCTTGGTGGTTTGCTCTGCCCTGTGAACGGGGAGTAGGGAAGACCGAATCTAGCGGCTGATGACGAGAAAGTCGCCTGGTCGAATGGTCGGGCTGGAGAGATTATTCTTCGTCTTGAGCGTCTTGATGGGGATGCGAAACCGTTTCGATACTTTTCCCAGCGTGTCTCCCACGCGGACTTTATACCAGCGAGAGGGCCCGGCTGCCGCAAGATGAGCCTTCTCCGGGAGCTGCGGGAACTTATAGGATGGGATGCGATCAAGGAGCTGCTCCACCTTCGCTTTCATTCCCACCGGTACTTTGAGGTGGTAGGTCTCGTCGCCAGGAGGTGTGGCGTCTCGGCGCAGCTCAGGATTGAGGAGCCGGAGCTCCTCATAAGGAATGCCGGTTACATTGGCGATGGCACGGAAATGGACGGTTCGAGTGATGATGGCCTCGTCAAACTCATGGGGGGCAGCGGACTCCTGAGAAAAGCCGTATCGATCGGGGTTCCTGGCGATGATCGTTGCGGCCATAAATCTTGGCACGTACTCTTTCGTTTCTCGTCGAATCAATCGTGTCTTGGAAATCTCGGAAAAACTTTCGACCTGGGCTTTGTGGAGGGCTCGCATCACCTTGCCTTCTCCGGCATTGTAGGCGGCCATTGCGAGCGGCCAGGCGCCAAAGAGGTCGTAGAGATCGCGGAGGTAACGTGCCGCAGCGACCGTTGACTTGATGGGATCTCGCCGTTCGTCCACATAGTTATCGACGCGGAGCCCATAGGCCTTGGCCGTGCCCTGCATGAACTGCCAGGGGCCTGTGGCTTTGGCTCTGGAGTAGGCGTAGGGGTTGAATCCGCTCTCCACCAGTGAAAGGTAGACCAGGTCGCTGGGGAGATGAAACTCCGAGAAGATTTTATCGACGAGCGGTCGATAGCGGCTGAGCCGGAGGAGCCATTGCTCGAAGCGATCGTGGATGCCGGTATTAAAGTAGCGAATGTGGGCCTGCACCGAGGAGTCCATGACGATCGGCATATCGTAGGCGGCATATTCCGCTGTCGCGCTTCGAGGGGCGTCTTGAGTCGGGGCCAGTTCAGCCGGAGGATTCAAGGCATCTGAAAAGCGTGCGGTTGCTGGAGAGTTTCCCGCTGGGTTCAGCTGCAAGAGGTCTTCAGCCCGGGGAACGCTGCTCGTTCGTACAGAGGGAGAATTGGTGCCTTCCGTTGCCGGGCCTACCGTATCGAGCGGGACCAGATTGTCGTCCGGGTCGTCTGCTGCCGGTGCGTTCTCGTCCAGGACTGTGGACGGATCAGCTAAGACGGGCTCGGGATACGTGGCGCTGTGCCCTTCCATCGGCAGAGAGAGGCTGAGCCACATTCCCAGGAAGAGTGCGATCGGGAAGGCGGCATGTCTTGGTCTGAGTGGCGTCGTGGACATGCGTTGACTATTCAGTATGGTGTCTGAGGTTCAACATATTCTGTGAGGGTAGACTACCGAGCGACCTCGCGCTTGTCAAGGAATTGCAAGAGGATTGGCATTCTGCTCGTGGGCATATGGCGGTCAGGCTCGTTCACGTTTGCAGGAAATCATGAGCGGATATCACGCCGGGAACTGGAGGATGGAACAGTCTGAAAACACGCGTGCCCACGCGGTTCCTTGCCTTGACAGCTTTTGGGAGGCAATGGTATCGTCCCCCCTTCCCGCGTAGGATTTTTCACGTTTTATCCGAGGAGGATCCGTCGATGCTGAAGCGGTATTTGCTAGCCCCCGGTCCCACGCCTGTGCCCCCTGAAGTGTTGTTGGCCATGGCGCGACCCATGTTCCACCACCGTGCTCCCGAGTTCGATAAGGTGTTTGCGGAAGTCCGGGATGGGCTGAAGTGGCTGTTCCAAACGAAAAATAACGTGCTCATGCTGGCGGCATCCGGAACCGGAGGCATGGAAGGTTCGGTCTCGAACTTCCTCTCTCCCGGCGACAAAGCGCTTACCATTAATGGCGGGAAGTTTGGGGAACGGTGGACGAAGCTCTGCAAGACGTTCGGCGCAGAGGTCATCGAGATCAAGGTGGAGTGGGGACGGGCCGTCGATCCCCAAGTGGTGGCTGATGCTTTGAAGAAGGACCCTTCAATTAAGGCGGTCTATGTGCAGGCGAGTGAAACCTCGACCGGCGTGGCCCACGATATCAAGGCGCTTGCGGAAATCGTGAAGCCCTATAGCGAAACTATTCTTGTAGTGGACGCCATTACGGCCCTCGGCGTGTTCGACATCAAGACCGATGAGTGGGGGATCGATGTCGTGATCACAGGGTCACAGAAGGCGCTGATGCTCCCTCCGGGCCTGGCATTCGTGAGCGTGAGCGATAAAGCCTGGCAATTGGCGGAGAAAGCGAAGAATACCGCGTTCTACTTCAATTTCAAGAAAGAGCATGAGAATCAGCAGAAGAATCAGACAGCCTATACCCCGGCTGTGTCCCTCATCGTCGGGTTGCAGGAAGTCTTGAAAATGATGCGCGCGGAAGGGCTCGAGGGCGTGTTCGGACGTCAAGCCATGCTCGCGAAGGCCATGCGCGAAGGGTTACAGGGTGCCGGGCTGGCGTTGTTTCCCAAAGAGTCGCCCAGCGATGCCCTCACTGCTGTTTTAGCGCCGGAGGGCGTGGACGGACAGGCGATCTACAAGAACCTGCGTGTGCAATACGGCATTACAGCAGCCGGCGGGCAAGACCATTTGAAGGGAAAGATCTTCCGGCTCTCCCACATGGGCTACATGGACCGTTTCGATGTCATCATGGCGGTGGCAGCTGTTGAAATGGTGCTTAAAGGGCTGGGTCATCCCGTGAAACTTGGAAGCGGCGTGGCGAAGGCACAAGAAATTTTGATGGCGTAGCGGGTACGCCTCGAAACTTATACATAGGGCAGGCACAATGGGCATGAAAATCCTCATCAGCGATAGTTTGTCACAGCAGGGCGTGGAGCTTCTTGAAAAGGCTGGATTCACGGTAGTCGTGAAATCCAAGATGGCGAAAGAAGAGCTATTCAAGGAGATCAAGGACGCCGATGGCTTGATCGTGCGGTCCGGGACCAAAGTGACGGCAGAACTGATTGCGGCAGCCGAGAAGTTGAAGATTGTCGGGCGTGCCGGGTCGGGGCTGGACAATGTCGATACGCCGGCCGCAACGCGTCGCGGGATCGTGGTGATGAACACGCCAGGCGGCAATACCGTCACGACTGCCGAACATACGATGTCGATGATCTGGGCGATGAGCCGTCGTATTCCCCAAGCCACCGCGTCCGTGAAGGCCGGTAAGTGGGAAAAAGATAAGTTTATGGGCGTCGAACTCTATAACAAGGTGCTCGGCATCGTCGGCGTTGGGCAAATCGGCAGCCATCTCACAAAGCTGGCTCAGGGGATCGGCATGAGCGTCATCGCCTACGATCCCTACTTGGCCGAAGAGCGCGCGCAGAAGATGGGCGTCACCATGATGCCGCTGGATGAGCTCTTCAAACGTGCCGATATTATTTCTGTGCATACGCCGTTGACCCCTGAGACCAAAGGGCTCATCAATGCGCAATCGATCTCGACGATGAAGCCGGGGGTGATGATTGTGAATTGCGCCCGCGGCGGGATTATCCATGAGGGTGATCTGTTTGATGCGTTGAAGGTTAAGCGCGTGGCGGCCGCTGCGTTCGACGTATTTGAAGAAGAGCCGGTGAAGGCGGACAATCCGTTGTTGACGCTGGATAACTTTATTTGTACGCCGCATATCGGAGCCCAGACGGCCGAGGCGCAAGAGAATGTGGCCGTCGGCATCGCGGAACAAGTCGTCGATTATTTCACCAAAGGCATTGCCCGTGGGGCGGTCAATATCCCGTCTGTCTCTCCCGAGTTGCTCCCGCGGCTTCAGCCCTACCTGTCATTAGCCGAACAGCTAGGGAAGTTGCAGACCCAGTTATGCGAAGGCGGCCTTGAACGTGTGACCGTCGAATACAGCGGGGAGGTGGCAAGTCTGTCTGTCGCCCCACTTACGATCGCCGTGTTGAAGGGGTTGCTGAGTCCGATGATGGAAGCGCCCGTGAACTATGTGAATGCGCCGATCGTGGCGAAGGAGCGCGGGATCGAAGTGAAGGAAGTGAAGAGCTCCGATGCGGGAGACTTCACCAGCCTGATTCGTGTGCGAGTGGAAGCCGGGAAGAAATCGTATCAGGTTGCCGGCACGCTCTATCACAAGAAAGATCCGCGCGTGGTCGAGATCGATCAGTTCAATGTCGAGGTCGTGCCGGAAGGACATATGCTGTTGATCCTCAACGTCGACCGCCCAGGAGTGATCGGGATGGTGGGCAAGGTCCTTGGCGACAACCAGATCAATATTGTCCGCATGCAATGTGCACTGGAGAAGCGGGGCGGTACCGCGCTGCTCATCATTGGATCCGATGCGGTTTTTCCGAACACGGTGCTTGAGACGATCAAATCCAGCAAGGACATTCTTTCAGTCAAAGTCGCGGCTCTGTCCTAACCCCGCGCGCCACCCACCAGGTCAGCTATGGTCTCCGTTCCACCGAAGCCGCGCCCCTCTTCGGGACAGGTCTCGTCGTCCCGCGAGCGTTCGCTCGTGCCCGTGGGCATGGCGACGATACTTCCTCATGCGGCGAAGCAGGTTCGCCGCCTAGAAGAACAGCTGCTCGCGCATATTAATCGTTGGGGCTATGACGAGATCATTCTTCCCACATTCGAGTATCTCGATGTGTTGGCTCCGGGGCTTGAACCGGAACTGATCGATCACTGTTACCAATTCGTCGATCGCACGACAGGGCGGACGCTCCTCCTCCGTCCGGATGCTACGGCGCAGATCGCCAGGACGGTTGCGATGGGGCTCACGGGCGCGACGTTGCCGTTGCGGCTGTCGTACCGGACCTCGGTATTTCGGTATGAAACGGAGCATGCCGGGCGAGGGCGCGAAATTTTTCAAGTCGGAGCCGAACTCATCGGCCTGGACGATGCCACGAGCGACAGTGAAGTGATTGGTTTGATGATCGAATGTCTCCACACGATCGGCCTGCAGTCTTTCAAAGTATCTCTAGGGCATGTCGGATTTATTAAGGGGCTTCTCTCGAGATCCGGACTGTCGCTGCAGGGGCAGAAGCTAGCTGAGCAAGCGGCTGCGCGAAAGGATTTGCCGAGACTCGAAGAGGTCCTGGCGAGTGAACGCATCTCTAAAACGGCGGCGCGTGCTATTCGGGAAGCGCCTGAGCTGTATGGCCAAGAGGAGGTCTTGGCACGGGGACGGGTTCTCGCGGCTGGTGATCCGGCACTGGCCGCTCCACTCGCACGGCTTACGCAGGTGTATCAGTTGCTCTGTGCAGCGGGCCACCGGGATTCACTCCTCCTGGATCTCGGGGAGTTCAGAGGCTTCGACTATTATGATGGTGTCGTCTTTGACGTGTTTGCCGAAGGGATGGGGGCGGAGTTAGGCGGCGGCGGACGATATGACCATTTGATGGGTCGATTTGGCCGGCCATTGCCCTCAACCGGTTTTGGCTTGGACGTCGATCGGCTCTTTCGTACCGTGGCATTTCCTGAGGAGGGCGCAGGATCATCGCGAGTCGAGTATCTTGTCGCTGCGCCACCTAAGGCCACTTCACGTTTGATGGAGGTGGCCGCACAGTTGCGTCAGACAGGCGCCCGAGTGGTCCAGCAGACGATCAAGGGGAGCGACGCGGCGCTCGTGACTGCCGCAGCGACGGCGGGGCTGGCCCAGCACGCTTCGTCTGTAGTCATTGTGGGTGCCCCAGGCGTAGATCGTGATGATGTGCTGGTGGTCGAGTCCCTGGCGGCTCACCTGCCTGGCGGCCGAACCGGCAATCGCAGCCGTCAGTCGCAGAAAATGGGGCTTGATGATCTAGTGGCCGAGGCTCGTCGCGCGTTGCGGCAGCCCAAGAAACGATCATGAAATCCATGTCAGCCGTCGATCTCTCACAGCCCAAACTTCCCCCTCAGAATGTGGAGGCCGAGCAATCGGTCCTCGGCGCAATTCTTCTCGACAATAGTGCGATGGCCAAGGCAATGGAGTTGCTGGTCGAAGAGAATTTCTACCGGACGTCGCATCGGAAGATTTACCGTGCGATGTTGGAATTGTCGGACATTGGCGAAGTCATCGATCAGATTACGTTGACGGAACGGTTGAAAGCGCTGGGCGAAATTGAGGCCGTCGGGGGCGCGGCGTATTTAGCGGAGCTCGTGCAGAGCGTGGCCAGCTCCGCCAATATTCGGTACCACTGCAAGATTGTTCGCGACAAGGCGTTGCTGCGAGAGCTGATCAATACCTCGACGGAGGTCCTCACGCGCGGTTACGAAGGCAGCTCATCAATCGACGACTTGCTCGACTTCGCGGAGCGGTCGGTATTCGGCATTGTCCAGGGGAAACTGGATCGGTCGTTCACCCCCATTAATTCCATTATTAAGGAAAGTCTCGATCTCGTCGACAAGTTGTCGAAGAGAAAAGAACATGTCACGGGCGTTCCTACCGGATTTTACGATCTTGACGACATTACCGCCGGCCTCCAACCATCAGACCTCGTGGTGATCGCGGGGCGGCCTAGCATGGGGAAAACGAGTCTGGCGTTGGGGATGGCTGTCCATGCCGCCATTCATGCGAACGCGGTGGTGGGAATTTTTAGCCTTGAAATGTCAAAGCCGCAGATCGTGTTGCGCATGTTGAGTTCAGAGGCGCGGGTCGATTCCCATGGACTCAGAACCGGCAAGCTTCAGAAAGAGGATTGGTGGCGTCTTGCAGAGGCGGCAGGCCGACTGGAACAAGCGCAGATCTACATCGACGATACCGGTGGTATTACCGTGCAGCAGATGCGGGGTAAGGCGCGTCGGCTCAAGGCTGAACGGGGGCTGGATCTCTTAATCGTCGACTACCTCCAGCTGATGCAGGGGCGGAGCGATTCCGAGTCCCGCCAGCAGGAAATTTCCGACATCTCTCGCTCGCTGAAAGCCTTGGCCAAGGAGCTCAACGTCCCAGTTGTGGCGCTGTCGCAGCTCAGCCGCGCAGTGGAAGCCAGAAAGCCGCCTGTCCCGATGCTGGCCGACCTCCGCGAGAGCGGCGCGATCGAACAGGATGCCGACGTCGTGATGTTCATTTACCGTGAGGAGGTCTATGACCAGAACTCCGAACGGAAGGGCATTGCCGATATTCTCATCAGTAAACATCGGAACGGTCCGATTGGGAAAAAAGAACTTTTCTTCCACGATCGTTTTGCTAAGTTCGAAAGCCTCGACAATCGCGAAGTCGTTTGACCCGGTCCCATCCCACTCGTATAATCTTTCTGACCTATGCAGGCAGAGAGGCTGCAGGTAGATAGGCTGAAGACTTTTAGCCGTCGGTCTTTAGACTGAACACCTGAGTCGTTACGCGACGTCCAGCAAGGGGATCGTGCATATTTTCATAACAGACTTCATCCTGAGCCGAACGGCGAGTAGCCGAGGTAGTTCACTACTCAGAGGAGTGGCGGGCGTGCTGGTTCCCTTTGCGTTCCTGGCCTGCGCCACAGCGCCTCACGCGCCGAAAGAACCTCTCACCTCTGCCAATGTGCCCAAGGCAACATCCTCGACTCATTCTCCCGATGCCGCGGCCTCCTTCCATTTTATGCTCGGATACCAAGCCGAACTTGCGCAAGACATGGATCGTGCCATTCAGGAATATCAGGCTGCCCTGAAGACGGATCCCACGTCTCAGTCTGTCAATGCAAGGCTGGCCGGTCTTTACTTCTCGTTGGGCGATGTGCCCAATGCCGTTCGTTATGCGGATCGGGCTGCAGAGGGAGCAAGCCAAGACGGTCAACTCCTCACACAGATGGCCGGCATCTTAGCCAGCGCGGGGCAGGGAGAGCGGGCGGTGACCTTGCTGGATCGGGCGATCGAAGCCGACCCAACATCCGGTGACCCCTATTTTACAAAGGGCCTATTGCTCCTGAATCTGAAGCGGCAGCCCGAGGCGGAGCAGGCTGTTCGAGCTGGTCTGGCACGGGTTCCCGAATCGGCTGTCGGTCATTATCATCTGGGGCGCATACTTCTGGATGAGGGAAAAGGGGAAGAGGCGGCGGCGAGTCTAGAGCGGGCGATTACAGTCAATGCCTCGTTTGAGCCGGCCTACCTTTCTCTCGCTTCGATGTATGAATCACGCCAGGATCAGGAGCGAGCGGTCTCGGTGTTGCGGAGATATCTCCAGACGGTGAATCCACGAAACCGGGATATCCGGCACCAGCTGGTGCGGCTCTATGTGGCGGCAAAAGATTTTCAGGGCGCCAGGAAAGAGTTGAGCGATTTACTGACGGAAGATCCGTCGGACCTCGATGCTCAGCTTCGACTGGCGCTAGTCTATGGAGAAGAGAAGGAATATCCCAAGGCCATCGATCAGTTGATCCAGATTCTCAAGGCACGCCCGACGGAGCTCAAAATCAGAGACTATTTGGGGTTTCTCTACGAGGAGTCTAAGGACACGAAGAGCGCCATCGAGACCTATACATTTAATGTTCAACTGGAGCCCTCTTATTTCGAGGGGCATCTGCATCTCGGCGTGTTGTTCTATCGGTTGAAGCAATTTCCTGAGGCCATTACGCATTTGACCAAGGCCATCACGATCAATCCGAAGCAGCCAGAATCTCACATTGTGCTGGGCTTGACCTATCTGCAGCAGGACCAGTTCGACGATGCGGTCAGGGCTCTTGAAGAAGGCATCAGCCAGAATCCCGCGAGCGCTGACTTGCACTTTAATCTCGGCACGGCCTACGACAAGCTCAATCGCTTTGAGGACGTGGTGCGCGTCATGGAGGCTGCGATTAAGCTGGATCCGCATCATGCCGATGCGCTGAACTATCTGGGCTATAGCTATGCAGAGCGGGGGCTCAAGATTGAGCAAGCACTGTCCCTGACCAAGCAGGCCGTCGCGCTGAAACCGAGCAATGGGTACTATGTCGATAGCCTCGCCTGGGCTCTATTTAAATCAGGTTTGTTGACCGAGGCATTGACCGAGATGAAACGTGCACTTACGCTCGCCGGTAACGATCCGGTGCTCTACGAGCATCTCGGTGATATCTACGCGAAGCAACAGAACCTCTCAGAGGCCCGCGAGGCTTGGCTCCATGCGCTGGAACTTGATCCCTCCAATACTAAGCTCATGGACCGATTCCGTGACCTAGGGATGGGCGACCCCGCCAATGAGGAACGTATCCAACAGGCTAAGCGGCGTGTATCAGATAAGATACAGAGCCATACGCCCAATCCATAGTCACGTATCGCATTTCTTCTTTCCTCACCTCTCCTCTGCTCTAAACGCTGACCCATATGATGGTGCGATCCATTGGAACCAGCGATGTCACAGCGAACGAGACTTATTAGCCTCAGAATTATCAGCTAACCCATTGTTACAACAGGGTTATCAACTCAGACTATTGGAGACTCTATCTGGGCCATCCCGGACATCCAAGAAGCCGTAATGAGTGCCAGGCTCTGTACAGTGGACGACAAATATTGGCAGATTAGAATAAAAGTCGGAGTGAATTGTCATCACATGGTCTGCTGCCTCGTAGGATGGACATCGTAACTATATGATATTTCATCTAACTAAGGCTTTCACCCCTCTGCTCTCATCTCCGGCATCGAACCTGCTAAAGGGTAAGGCAGCAGAAACAGATGTGAGTCCTGGTAAGAAAAAATCAGGGTGTGAAGGGGGAAGGTCAGTGAACCATCAACAAGGAGGCAGTACGATGTTTAAGGCATTGCGTAAACAAGAGGGTTTCACCCTCATCGAGTTGATGATCGTGGTCGCGATCATCGGAATCTTGGCGGCCATCGCCATCCCGAACTTCCTGCAGTATCAGTTAAAGTCGCGGCAGTCGGAGGCCAAAGTGAACCTGAATGCGATTAAGACGTCGAATATCGCCTTTCAGGCTGAACGAAGCTGCTATCTCGGTATTCCCACGATGGGCGCACTTGGTGCGGTACCGGCTGTCAATGTCAGGACAATCCCTGTTGGCTGGCCGTCCACGGCCGTGGGACAACCTTATGCCGCCACAGTTCTGGCTGCTGGTTCGGCATTTTGCGTGGCTCCGCCTGCTGGTGTTGCGGTGCTTGCCGGGTTGTTCACCGACATTGGATTTGTCGCGTCGGGTAATACCGCCTTTCAGTATATCTCCGGTCCGTCAGCGGTTGCTGCTCCTATTGCTGCTTGCATTCTCGGTCCTGCTGCGGCGACCGGGGCTGTGGTGGCGAACGCCACAGGGTTTGTCGCTACCGCTTCATCGAATTTGGATGGCGATGGCGCTCTCTCATTCTGGGCGTCGAGTAGCGATCAGGGATCCCAGGACTGCACAAGCGGGATTTTCTAGTTTGCTGTAGGTCAGGTCAGGGGGTCCCGGCAGCCATTTGGCTGCCGGGACTTTCCGCTTTATTCACCCTGCCGGTTTCACTCTCATGGCGGTCTCAACAACGATACATCATCGCAGCGCCGCGCTCGTGAATCAGCTTCTACTCGGTATGGGGGGCATCCTCCTGTTGGCTTGCATCGGCTGGCTGCAAGGGGAGCTCGATTTGCGACAGGATCGGGCGGTCGTCCAGATCGAAAGCCTCGCGCAGCTTCCCAAGGGGGAATATTTGAAACCGGCCTTGCTCGGCTATCAACACATAGGGGCCGATCTTCTCTGGCTGAGGCTGTTGCAAGTGGTGGGGAAGAAACGGAATAGTGCGGACGAGTATGAATGGATGTATCACGCCTTAGACGTGATCACCACCCTCGATCCTCAATATGCCTACGCCTATTATGTCGGGGGGAATATCCTCGGCGATCTCGCGAACCGACCGGATTTGAGTAACCGGTTGCTTGAAAAGGGGGTCGAGGCCAATCCCGAGGTCTGGTACATTCCCTTTCTGCTTGGATACAACTATTATTTTCTGCTCGGCGATCCTGCCAAGGGAGCCGAATCCATCATGCGGGCGGCCGGCTTGCCTGATGGCCCAACCTATCTCCCAGGACTCGCTACTCGCATGGCGGCTGAGGCGGGGAATCCTAACACGGCCTTGGCGTTTCTTGAAGCCCGTTTGCGGGAGACGCATGATCCGGAGATGCAAGAGATCTTGGTGAACCGGGTGAAAGAAGTTATCATTGAACGGGATGTTCGCATGTTGGAAAGCGCGGTGGAGGCCTACCAGGCACAACACCGGACTCTCCCTGCGATCCTCGCGGATCTCGTGCAGTCGGGGACTCTTCCCCTGCTGCCAGAGGAACCGTTCGGAGGAGACTACCGGTTGGACCCTAAGACCGGTAGAATTTCCAGCTCGACCCATCCGGAACGGCTGCGCACGTTTTTTAAACGTAAAAAACCGCTGGCCTATAGGTTTCCCAAGATAGAGCCTTCCTATAGTTTCCCTAGGACCTGGGAGTGAGCCATGACGCCTCGTTCCGATCTTGTCGTACAGACTGAGCAACTCTCGAAGATCTTCCACGTGGGATTTTGGGGAAAGCGCGTTACCGCTGTGGATGGCCTCAGTCTCGAAGTCCGGCGTGGAGAAGTATTCGGTTTTCTTGGCCCGAACGGCGCGGGGAAAACCACGACCATCAAGATGTTGATGGGGCTCATCTATCCGACGAGCGGGCGCGCGCAGCTGTTCGGACGGGATCTGGGCGATCCTGAGACTAAGGCCAGGCTGGGATTTCTTCCCGAGTCGCCCTACTTTTACGACTACCTCACGAGCCGGGAGTTTCTTGGGTTTTACGGACATTTGTTTGGGCTGTGGGGCGCTGTTTTGGATAAGCGAATTGACGAACTCCTAGAGTTAGTCGGCATGACGCATGCGAAGGATCTCCAGCTCAGGAAGTTCTCAAAAGGCATGTTGCAGCGGATAGGGATCGCGCAAGCCATGATCAACGATCCGGAGTTGGTGGTGCTGGATGAACCCATGTCCGGGCTGGACCCCATCGGACGGAAAGAAGTTCGCGATCTGATCTTCCGTCTCAAAGAGTCCGGGAAAACGGTCATGTTCAGCTCCCACATCTTGCACGATGCCGAAGTGTTGTGCGATCGGGTCGCGATGATCCTGAAGGGGCGGCTGGTAGCCTGTGGCCGGGTGACCGATTTGCTGGATCAAGGAGCGAACCATCAAGTGGAACTGGTTGTAGATCGTCTGACCCCTGCTGGATTGGACCATCTCCGTCCGCTCGCCGACAAAGTGGTCATGCAGGGGGATCGGATGTTGGTGGTGCTGCAAAGCCAGCAACAAGTGGAGGGAGCGCTGGAGATTATCCGCGCGGCGAAGGCTTGTCTGGTGTCGCTCAATCCTCAGAAGGGTTCATTGGAGGATCTCTTCATCCGGGAGGTCGAAGAACATCGGAGTTCGTCGGAGCATCGAACATGAAGATTCTGTCGATCGCACTGAATACATTTCGGGAAAACCTGCGTGACAAGCTGCTCTATAATCTGTTGGTGTTTGCCCTGCTCATGATCGGCAGTTCGGTGCTCCTGTCACGGCTCACCTTGGGGGAGTTCCATCGGCTCATTCTGGATATTGGGCTCGGGAGTATTAATTTCTTCGGGGTGTTGATTGCGATATTTGTCGGGATCGGATTGGTGAGCAAGGAGATCGAAAAGAAGACGATCTACACGATTGTGTCCAAGCCGGTGGCGCGTTACCAATTTCTGCTTGGGAAATATCTGGGGCTCACGATCACTCTATTCGTCAACACGGCGATTATGGCGCTGGGACTCTTGGTGGTGCTCTATGCCCAAGAGGTTCCCATCGAGGGGATGCTCTTCAAGGCGCTGGCGCTGATTTTCGTCGAGTTCATGGTGGTCACAGCGGTCGCCCTCATGTTTTCAACCTTTAGCAGCGCAACGCTGAGCGCCATCTTCACGTTGGCGCTGTATGTGATCGGACATCTCACGGCAGACCTGAAAACATTCGGGGCGAAGATGGATGGTCTTAGCCGGGGAATTTTGAACGGGATCTACTATCTCCTCCCAAACCTCGAGCGCTTCAACTTGAAGGGCCATGTCGTGCATCATCTGGAAGTCAGTGGTTCGGACCTGATGCTGATCGCCCTCTACGGAGCGGCGTATACGGCATTGCTCCTCTTCATGGCCAGCCTCATTTTTCAACGGCGAGATTTTCGTTAAGCCTGCCAGCCCGCGGTTCCGATTCTCCACTTGCATTATGTCAAGGAGCAAGGTATTGAAGGGAGTGTCGCGATTGCCTTGTTGAGCCTTCGACCGTTTGGACTGACTCCGGTAGGCTGTGGGAAAGCATGGTTGATACGGAAAAGATGATGGGAATCTTTCGTATGGTCCTGAGGCCAGAATAACATCAGGATGCTCAAAAAGGCCGTCCAGCAAGGCCGCAGCGAGCGAAGGGGTGAGGCGTACCCTTGTGGTACGTTGAGCCTCTGAGCGACGCGAGAACGATGCTGGCGGGCTTTTTCAGCATCCTGTAGGGAGCCGCTTTGATGAATGTGCCGCTGCTTGATTTGAAAGCTCAGTTCCAGCCCCTCCGTGCCGAGATCATGGCGGAGCTAGAAACGGTCTGTGACGAGCAGGGGTTTATTCTAGGGCCGCGCGTGGTGGCGTTCGAGGAATCCGTTGCCAGGTACATTGGGTCTCGTTATGCGATTGGCTGCGCCTCCGGGAGCGATGCCCTGTTGCTCTCTCTCATGGCCATGGGCGTGAAGGCTGGCGATGAGGTCATTACCGTCCCGTTCACATTTTTTGCTACGGCGGGCGCGATTTCACGATTGGGCGCGAAGCCGGTGTTTGTGGACGTTCAGCCGGATACGTTCAACATCGACCCCAAGCTGATCGAACAAGCGATCACGCCTCGCACAAAAGCCATCATGCCCGTGCACCTCTTTGGACAATGTGCGGACATGGCTGCGATCAACGAGATTGCCAAGCGGAAGAAGATCCACGTCATCGAAGATGCCTGCCAGGCTATCGGCGCCGGTCAGCAAGGGAAGCGTGCCGGGATCCTTGGCGACACCGGTTGTTTTAGCTTTTTCCCTACCAAAAATTTAGGCGGGTTTGGCGATGGGGGGCTCATCACAACGAATGACAAGTCCCTTGCCGACTCCATGTCGATGCTCCGTGTGCACGGGAGTCAGGTCCGTTACCTCCATGAGGCGATCGGTATCAATAGCCGGCTGGATGCGCTTCAGGCGGCCGTACTCCAGATCAAATTGAAGTATCTCGACCAATGGACCGAGGGCCGCCGTCGGAATGCCGAACGGTACCAGCAGTTGTTCTCCAGAACGAAACATACGGATCGAGTGACGCTGCCGTCCACGGTACCTGGAAATTTCCACGTCTATAACCAGTTTACGGTGCGAGTCCCGAAGCGCGACGAATTGCGCACCTTCCTCAAAGAGAAAGGCGTGGGCACGGAAGTGTACTATCCGCTTCCGATGCATCTCCAGCACTGCTATCGCGATTTAGGCCATCGGAAGGGATCGTTCCCTCTGTCAGAGCAGGCAGCGGAAGAGGTCATGTCTATTCCGATCTACGCCGAATTGACGGAAGCGCAGCAGGCTTATGTGGTGGAGATGATCGCGGAGTTCTATAAGCGCGGCTAGCGCTATCCTCGCCACGTTCTCGTGCCAGTCAACTCTTGCTCCCGTCAACGTCCGGTTCGTTCCTGCGTTTCATCGTACAATGAACATGAATCGGGGCGAGCATCGTCGCCAAAAAAAGGAGGCCGTGATGAGGTCAAAGACGTGGGGAGGCCTGTGTCTTCTCTCCTTGCTATGGAGCTCAATAGCCATTGCGAAGGATTTATCGCCTCGTGAGATATACGAACAGGCCTCTCCGGCTGTGGTGATGGTGATGGGCTATGCGGATGGCGGCAGGAAGGGGAGTGGCGGAACCGGTTCGATCATTCAGTCCGACGGACTGGTCCTCACCAACGCGCATGTGGTGATTGAAGAGCAGACGGGGAAGCCCTATGCTCGTCTGGCCGTGTATCTCAAGCCAGCTCGGGTCACCGGAGACTCAAAGAGCGATCTTTCACGGATGGTCCGCGCCAAGGTCGTGGCCTATTCGCAACCATTAGACCTGGCCCTGTTGAAGCTCGATGGCGTCAATGAACCGCTGCCTGTCGTCGATATACGTGAATCAGGGCAGGCGAGGATCGGGGATCATGTAGTCGCGATTGGCCATCCCGAACAAGGTGGATTGTGGACCCTCACCACTGGTGTCATCAGCGCCGAGGTCGATAATTTTAACGGGGTCAGGGGCAAGCATGTCTTTCAGACAGAGACCGGCCTCAATCGTGGTAATTCGGGAGGCCCGTTGCTCGATGGCGAAGGGCATATGGTCGGGGTGAATACTGCGATTGCTCGGGTAGCCTCGGACGGCCTTCCGATCACAAGTATCAGTTTCTCGCTCAAGTCGAGTGTCGCCACACAATGGTTGCGAGAGCAGGGAGTGGGGGGACGAGCAGGACGAGGGACTCCGCTGCCCACTGGACAAACACAGCCCATCATTGACCAACCGCTGTCTCAGTCACAAGCTAAACCGGGTTCGCCGTCTCAGCCCGATTTGCCGCTCAAGCAGATGATGAAGCCAGACCCGCCTCAGCCGGCTCCGGCTCGTTCCTACAATCTCGATCAGTTGGTCAGCGATCGAGCGAAGGCGGAAGCCGATCTCGACAGCATGATGTCAGAGATGCGTGGACGGATGAAGGGGAGATAGGTGAGAGAGAGCTGTGCCTGAATACAGCCTGTGCGCCTGGCACGACATGCCGAACGCACAGGCTGTGAACTGATACCCCTATACGGCTAGCCGAATATTCCAGCCGCAGCCTTGTTCACTCCTACGTGGTAATCGCCCCTTCCGACGCAGAGGAGACGTGCCGCGCGTACTTGCCCATGACGCCTGAGGTGTAGCGTGACGCCGGTTGCTTGACCTTCTTGAGCCTGGCCTTGATCTCTTTCTGCGAAACCTCCAGGGTCAGCGTTCGTTTGGCGATATCGAAGACAATTATATCGCCGTTTTTCACGGCGCCGATCGGGCCTCCCTTGATGGCTTCCGGTGCGACATGGCCTGCCATCAGCCCATGGGTGGCGCCGGAGAAGCGGCCATCGGTGAGGAGCGCAACGGAATCGCCCAAACCTGCACCGACGATGGCCGCAGTCACGCCCAGCATTTCTCTCATGCCTGGGCCGCCGGACGGGCCTTCGTAGCGGATTACCACGACATCGCCCGCTTTGATTTTGCGGGATTGCACGGCGGCAAAGGCATCCTCTTCTCGATTATAGACTTTCGCAGGGCCGCGGAATGTCATGATCGAATGTCCGGCCACTTTCACGACGCAGCCATCTGGCGCGAGGTTTCCCTTTAAGATGACGAGCCCACCGGTTTTCTTGATGGGATTCGAGAGGGGCCGAAGCACTTGTTGGCCAGGAGTTTCCTTGGCGTCTTTGGCCTCTTCTCCAATCGTTCGTCCGGTCACGGTCGGTTGGTTGGCGTGCAGGATCCCGGCATCGAGCAGCCGTTTGGCGACCAAGGTGGTCCCTCCGGCTGCATACAGATCCGACGCGGTAAATCGTCCACCCGGCTTCAGGTCGGCGAGCAACGGGACCTTCCGATTGATCTTGTCGAAATCGTCGATGCTCAACTTGATGCCTGCTTCGCGCGCGATGGCGAGCAGATGCAACACGGCATTCGTCGAGCCGCCGGTGGTGGCGACCGCGGCAATGGCATTCTCCAGCGATTTCCGCGTGATGATCTGCTTGGGGCGCAGGTCTCGTTTCAGTAGATCCATGACCATCACGCCGCATTCGAAGGCCACGTCGTCTTTCTTCTGATCCATGGCCGGCACGCCGTTCCGTCCCATCATCGAGATGCCGAGGAACTCGAACGCGATGGCCATGGTATTGGCCGTGAACTGGCCGCCACAGGCACCGGGGCCAGGGCAGGCATGGTCTTCGAGGTCTTTGAGCTCGGCATCGTTCATCGTGCCGGCTGCATGTTTCCCCACGGCTTCGAATACGTCTTGAATGGTCACGTCATGGCCTTGGAACTGGCCCGGCATGATCGAGCCGCCGTAGAGCATCACCGAGGGCAGGTTCAGGCGCGCGAGCGCCATCACGGTGCCAGGGATGGTCTTGTCGCATCCGGAGAGTGCCACCACGCCGTCAAAGAGGTGTCCGCGAGCCACGAGTTCGATCGAATCGGCAATCACTTCCCGGCTGATCAGCGACGCCTTCATGCCCTCGGTGCCCATCGAAATACCGTCCGACACGGCGATCGTGTTGTATTCGACGGGGGTGCCGCCTGCGGCTCTGATACCGGCCTTCACCCGCTCCGACAATCGGCGCAGGTGGAAGTTGCAGGGCATGACTTCGATCCAGGTATTGGCGACGCCGATGATCGGACGAGACAGGTCCTCATCGGTGAATCCCACGGCTTTCATCATGGCACGGGCCGGTGCCCGATCGGGCCCGGCCAGCAAATCACGGCTTATCAGTTTCAACTCTTTCGGCATGGCGTAACTACTTTCCTTTCTTGCCTTCTTTTTTCTTCTCGTCCTTCTTCGCTTCCGTATCGATCACGGTGCCGGTGGCGGCATCGATGTGGACTTCCGTGACGTTTCCATCCGCGCCGAGGACCTCGACTTCCCAGATGGTCTTGCCATGTTTCTTTTCAAGCTCCGCTTCGACGACCGTCCCAGGCACCTTCTCGGAGGCAGTCTTGATGGCTTGATCGATCGTGACTTTGGCCTCTTTCACGAGGTCCGTAACCTTCGCTTCCTTGTCGTCCGCCCAGGCACTGGAGCCGACGGCGAATAGGAACCCCACGACGCCCGCTGTGATAATTCCCAACGTTCTCATGGTGCACCTCCTCGGTGGATGGCCCGGTTGACTGCTCGCGCGTCCTGTATCGAACTACTGTACTTTCATGCTCGATGGAGGTGCCGGATGAGCCGCATCGCCGCTCTTGTGAGGATTTTCTTTCATCGCGCCGCCATGGGGGTTGCCGTGACCCTTGCTGTCACCCTTGTGCTGCTGCATCACCTTGTCATGCTCGGCCTTCTCCTTGGCGCGCTGTTCCGGAGTTAAGAGGGCGAGCACATCCCGCTTGGCTTTGATGGCGGTCATGCGTAAGCCGGCCTGCAGATCCCCGCTCTGCTTCAACTTGGCTTCGATCGCTCCCAAATCCGACTTTTCATCTTCGGTCAAGGCCTTCAACTCCCGCTCCGCCACCTGAATGTCGGCCTCGCTCTTAATGCGGGTCTTGTCCAGGTTGAGCTGCATCTCCTTGAGTTTCGCCACTTGCTCCGCCGTCAACCCGATTTCCTTCTCGTGCTTGAGCAGGTGACGGATGAGGTGGCCGGTGCTGTTATGCATCATGCCCGCACCATGTCCCCCCATCGAACCATGCCCGCCTTCGGCATGCCCTTCCTTGCCGTAGCCTGGCTCGTTAGCCCAGATTCCGGTCACCCCAACGGTGAGGGCAAAAATAGATGCGAGACCGAGTGTCGCGATCGTGCCTGTTCTCCGTGTCATGAAGACCTCCTTAGGTTGAACCGATATGAAAACATGAAAAATGTCACCTGCCTATTGTCCCAGTAACCCCTGTTCGCCTTTGAGCCCGTTGAACAGGAATTGTACCGCCAGGGCCGCCAGCACCAGCCCCATCAAGCGCGTGATAATTTTCTCGACGATAGGACTCATCCACTTCGCACTGGAAGCTCCGATGGCCAAGGTCACGTAGCTTGCCAGACCGACCAAGACAACGCAAGCCAACAACATCCCCCGTTGAGCCCAGGAGCCCGCCTGCGCCTCCAACAGAATCACGGTCGATATTGCGGCAGGGCCGGCCAACATCGGGACGGCCAGCGGCGTAATGGCAATGTCGTCTTTCGTCGTGCCTTCGGCTGTTTCTGCCGCCGTTTCTTGGACCGGAGATCGCTGTGCACGCAACATATCGAGGGCGACCAATAAGAGTACGAGCGCCCCGGCCACTTGGATGGCTGGGAGCGTAATCCCCAAGAGGGTAAAGAATCGCTGGCCGATGAGCGTAAATCCGATCAAGATGCCGACGGCCACGAGGCAGGCGGTGCGAGCCATATGAAGCCGGTGGCCGATCGAATCGCGCGCCGTCATGGCCAAAAATGCCGGGACCGTGGCGATGGGATCGACGATGACAAAGAGAGAGCTGAACGACAAGACTGCGTATTCCGTGAGCGTCATGGGTGCGATCGGCGGCGGGCCTGAGCGAGCAGCTCGGCTCGCGGATCCGGATGTTCGATGGCTCCGAGTTGGCCGTAGAATGTGCGCTCCTCGTCGGTCAAGGAGGGGGGCATCACGATCTGAATGGTCAGAAAGAGATCGCCGTGTCCGCCTGCTGCCGCAGGGAGGCCCTTGCCCTTGAGTCGAAGCTTGCTGTCGGCCCGACTGCCAGGCGGAACTTTCATCCGAACCGGCTCCGTCAAGGTGGGGGCCATCACTTCAGCGCCCAAGGCCGCTTCCCAAGGGAAGACAGGGAGGGAGACATGAATGTCGCTCCCCTGTCGGCGAAAGACATGATCCGGAGCGATCGTCACGCGCAGGTACAAATCGCCCGGTTTGCCGCCGTTGGTGCCGGCTTGTCCTTTACCAGCCACGCGAACTCTCGTGCCGTCCTGAACCCCGGCGGGGATGCGCACTTCGATGGTATTCGGTTGCAGCGTCGCGCCATGCCCCTGGCAGGTCGGACAGGTTCGTCCACGAAGGGCGCCGCTTCCGCGACAGGTCGTACAGGGCACGGGCTCTTGCAGGGTCATGCGTTTGGTCACGCCGGTGAAGACTTCGGCCAGCGTGAGCTGCACTTCGGTCTCAAGGTCTTCGCCCTGCATGGCAAAACCGCGGCCATTGCCGCCTCGCCCTCGTCCCTTGAACAGATTTTCGAAAATGTCGGAGAAACCTTCTCCTCCGGGCGCCTGGTTCTGGCCGTACTCCTGGGCTCCGGCCTGGCGGCGTGCCTGCTCGTAGGCCTCGGCTTGCTCCCAGTTGGCGCCATGCTGATCGTATTTTTTGCGTTTATCCGGATCGCTCAGGACTTCATGCGCTGCGTTCAGTTCTTTAAACTTCTTCTCCATCTCGGACTTCTTTGACCCGCTATGGAGATCGGGATGGACCTGACGGGCGAGACGGCGATAGGCTTTTTTAATGTCATCTGCCGAGGCAGATTTAGGGAGTCCGAGAACCTGGTAGTAATCGCGTTCTGTGGTTGCCATGGGAGAGGAAATAAGGTTGTTTCAGCGCAGGTCAACTATCGAGAAAGCAGCTTACGGGGTCGGTCGGATCTTTGCAAGAGCCGAGCACATGATCAAGAGAAGGAATAGGAAATCCCAACAAGAGGGAGTCCGAAGTTGAGGCCGGAATTTGGTGTGCGTGTGCCGGCATTGGAGATGTGGACGAATCGATAGCCTGCGTTCAGGGCCCATTGGGGCGTGAGAAGCCACGCACATCCGGCCCCACCCCAGACCACGAAGTTGAACTGTCCCGGTTGCTCCGGGACCCGGCCCCCCAGGTCAGTCCATAACGGCCCGCCGCCGCCTTCGATGTACGGGCGTAGCCGACCGAAGCCGGTGAGGCGGTATTCCAGTTTTGGCGTCACTCCGACTCCAGAGGCCGTCTTCGGTTCGGATGTCCGGAACCCCAGCAGCTCGGCGCCTAACGCGATCTGGCCTCGATACCAGCTTGAGCCAACTGGATCGGTGAGCGTCATGGCCCAGGATGGTATCGCCGCGCCACCGAAGAGTTTGGAAGATTGGCCAGGCAGTAGGCGAATGGGAAAGAAAGGGCCGGCCGCAAGCCCCACCGCTTGTGTGCCGATGGCGGGAGGAGCGCTTGGTTCATCAGCGCGAGCGAGAAGAGGGGATACGCAAACAACGGCTGCCAGCACACCGGCCCGTATGGCGAGGAGACAGCGGGATCGAACCCTCATGAAATAGGGAGGACTTTGGCCCGCGCCATCATCTTGCAATACGAGCAGATCTCGGCGGTGGTGGGCTGGCTGCATGAGGTGCAGGGGTGGAGGACGGCCCGGTCTTTCTCTGTCATGGTCGTCGCAGTGGGCTGCTTCTTCTTTTGCTTCTCAAGAAATCCCCAATAGAACGTCTGCTTCGTGCCGGGCGATTCGGTCTCCAGACGGTTCAAGACCTCCTTGTACTGGAGCGTCTTGGAACCTTTGGCCATGGGGCATTCTTCGACGATGTAGTCGATCCGGTTCAAGACCGCATAGGCTGCGAGTTCCCGCTCAGAGAGCCGGTAGAGGGGTTTCACCTTCTTGGCAAAGCCTGCCACCGAGGCCGGCAATGAGGGGCCCTGCTTATCGAGGTATTCTTCCTGCCAATGCAGCACGTTACCCAGGAGTCTGGCCGCTTCGTCGTCGAGATTATGGCCCGTAGCCATGACATCGTATTCCTGTTCGATCGCCACGCGATTGAACTGGTACCGTTTGATGGTCCCACATGTAGAACAGGTCGGGCGATGGATGAGCATGGCCAGTTCCTTGATCCCTGCGCCTGCCTCCTGTTCGACTGTGTGGAGGTGCAGCTTGGCTCCATGGGAGGCGGCGACCGCCTCAGCGAACTTCGTCACCTTGGCATGGGATTGTTCGGAATAGGCTCCGATGCCGAGGTTGACATAGAGCGCGTCGGCGCGATAGCCCAGCTTGAGGAGAATGTCCCAGAGCGCCAGGCTGTCTTTGCCGCCTGACACGGCGACGAGAATCCGCTCTTCTTTCCCAAACATCCATTCCGACTTGATCGCCCGCGCCACTTGATCGTGCACGAAGCCGTTGAAACAGCCTTTGCAGAAGGCCGCATTGTGGCGGGGGAGACCGATGACCGCTTTGGTTTTACATTTTGTGCAATTCATTCTTGGCTCGTGAGGCGTGAACCATGCGGGGTGAAATGTGGAGAGCCACCGGAAATGACCGGTCGAATTTCAACCTGATCGGCGTCGTACAGCATCTCATCTTCGGTGACGAGGTCGTCGCCCTTGATGACCAGATGTGCTTCGACGACGAGGTTCAACTCTCTCAAGAGATCTTTGACCTTCTTGGGGCCTTTGACTTCGACTGTTCTTGCTGGATGGCTGAGTTGGACTTGCATGGGGGCATCATAGGCTGGGCGATAGGCACGAGGCAAGGGGCGAAGTCTGGCAGGATGCTGAAACATGCCGCCAGCATCGTTCTCGGCTCATCGAAATCCTCAACGTACCCCTCGGGGGTACGTTGAGGATTTCGATGAGCTTGCGGCCTTGCTGAACGGCCTTTTTGAGCATCCTGCGGGAGGGTTTTTCTGTTGTGGTACACGTGCGGACATCCGTCATGTCGTTTGACGTCTCACGTTTCACGTCTGACGGTCGTTTAGATCGCTGCTTCGCGCAGAAATTTCGCCGATTCTTCCGGTGCCACAGGATTGATATAGAATCCCGTGCCCCATTCGAAGCCGGCCACCTGGGTCAGCTTGGGAATGATTTCGATATGCCAATGGTAGAAGTCCCCGGTCTTCTCGTGGAGGGGGGAGCTATGCAAGATGAAGTTGTAGGAGGGGTTGGCCAGCACCTTGTTCATGCGTCGGAGTGTTTCGGAGAGAATCGGCGCGAGAAACTCGAATTGGGTCTTTTGGCTTTCCTCGAAGTAGCCGGCATGGCGCTTGGGGAGAATCCACATTTCGAAGGGAAAGCGTGGCGCAAATGGCGTGACGCAGACGAACTCCGGATTCTCCGCCACGATGCGATCGCCATCTGCGAGATCCTGTCGGAGAATGTCGCAATAGATGCAGCGCTCTTTCTGTTCGTAGTGCGCCCGACAACCATCGAGTTCTTCCTGGACGCTGGTGGGGATAATCGGCAGGGCAATGAGTTGTGAGTGGCTGTGTTCGAGTGTGGCGCCGGCTGACGCACCCTGGTTTTTGAAAATCAGGATGTAGCGGAACCGCAGGTCTTTCTTCAGGTCGATCATGCGATCGCGATAGGCCCATAGGACATCCTCGATTCGCTTCGTCGGCATGTCGGCTAGGCTATCGGTGTGGCTTGGGGTTTCGATGATCACTTCATGGGCGCCGATCCCGTTCATCCGGTCATAGAGGCCGAGGCCTTCGCGGTCGAGGCCGCCTTCGACTTGGAGCGCGGGGAACTTGTTCGGCACGACGCGCACGGTCCAGTTCGGGCCGTTGGGCTCCAGCGGTTGCGGACGATAGGCCATGATTTCTTTCGGCGTCAATCGTTCTTGGCCTGGACAAAAGGGGCAGAGAGACGCCGCCAATGGCCGTGCGGCATGCACGGGAACGAAGTCGTGTGGCCGGGCATTCCGTTCCGTTGAAATAATCACCCACCGGCCGACAATCGGATCACGTCGTAAATCAGGCATCTTTTCCTCCAGACAGGTTAGGGGCAAGGGGCTAGAGGCCAGCGGTTAAGTCTTCTCTTCCCTCTCGCCTCGAGCCTCTGGCCTCTCGCCAAAGTTTCATACGCGCCACAGATTCGCTTCAAACTCCGGGCCTGGCACGAGAAAGATCGCGGGCTTGTACTGCGGGTAACGTGCCACTTCCAAGCGATGTTCCAGGATCAGAATGGTCATGCGGAGTTCCTGCCCGGGCGTGAGCTGTAAGTCCTTGAACGGCACAGCCAGTTCGAGAATCTGCCGATGACAGATCGATGAGTAGGGGCCGATCTCCTGCCACGACCCACTGGCCAATTTTTGCGAGAGGATAAATTGGTCTGTGGCTGAGGGCGCGAGTGCACAGGACAGCCGATAGAGGTGCTCGGGTGTGTGCAGCTGCAGCTCGACCGTGAGTCCTGCCTGCCGAGGCTGCGACTGCTCGTCCGGATCGAGCCGGAGATAGAGGTGGTCCAGACTCCAGCCAAACTGGATATCGGTCAGTACGCCTTCGGCTTTCCACATCGCACCGAGCGGCGGCTGCGTCGTGATCTTCCCTGCTCCGCGCCACTCGAAAAAGTCGGTTACGCGCCCATCGATGGAGGGGTTCAGCAACGCAAGCGGCGCAGTCACCAGATCTGTATCCGGCATACCGCGTGGACTACAGATCGCTTGATTCAAGAGATCCGGCGGCGTCAGTCCTGCGATCGTCCAGACGTTGCGAAGGTGGGTGCGAAAGAGCCGGTCGAACTCCTCGTTGTAGCCGCAATCGAAATCGTCCCCATACCACCAGAACCAATCGCTGCCTTCGGCGGCATAGAGCTCATCCCAGGCGGCCTGGGCCCGATCCGCGGGGAGGGTCGCAGAAATCTCGGCGAGGCGGGATCGCGTGTGGCTCACCAGATCCCATCCCCGATTGTCTTCCTGATGGCCGATCCAGATCTTATAGTCCTGATTGATCCAGGAACCTGAATGGAGGTGGCTGACCCGCCGGGTGGCCGGCGCGGCATCGAGCGCGTCGGAAATCGTGGCGGTGGTGGTGCGGAGCTCGTGGCCATCGAGCGCGCCGGTCGAGCAAGCCTTATAGAGGAGAGACAGAAACTGCTCGCCTCCCTCGTGGTAATGCTCCCAGGGGTTTTCTCCGTCGAGCACGATCCCGATGGTGACCTGTTCCTGTGGCGCATCGTGAATGATCTGGCGCAGCCGGCGCAGGACATCCTCGGCCGCCATCTCAGGCGTGGTTTTGTGGTAGACGAATCCAAGCGCGTCGGAGATCTCCCGATCCCGAAACAGCATCGTGACGTCCTGGCCGTCCGGCCCGACCTGGTAGGGCTGATAGAGATCCCGGTGGCGTTCCCAGGGTTGCTGGGCCGCGTTGAGCGAACGCGCGAGGATGCCTTCGTCGGTCGCGAGCCAGCGCAGCCCGACCTTCGGCAGCATGGGAATCAGTTCCGGACAGACGGAGCCCTCCGACGGCCAGAGGCCTACCGGGGCTCGGCCGAATGTGGCGGCATGAAACTCGACGGCACGCCGTAGCTGCGTCTCGGCATCTTCCGGCGCATGGAATCGTGAGGGGAGCGGAAGGTCCGGTCTGGCGCGTCTAGTAAAGTCGGTATCGATGACGAGCGGCAGGATCGGATGAAAGAACGGCGTCGTCGTGAGCTCGATTTGTTCACGCTCCAGCAGTCGTCGATAGAGCGGCACGATCTCCCGGACTGCGACGAGCTGGAGGGCCAAGACCTCCTGTTTGTCCTCTTCCGTAAAGCCCCGGTTTTTCGCACGCAGGGCTGCCAGGCGTGGATAGCGACTGACGGTGCCGTAGCCGAACCAGGCGAGGTTGTGCCAGGTCTGCAAGTCCAGCAGATCCTGCGTGGAAAACTGCCGCGCCACCCGCTCCAGTTCGCGGCCTGAGACGTCCGTTCCGCGCTTCACGAGCAATTCATGGTAACGCGGGTGGGGGCGCACCATCGTGGCCCAATTGGCGGAGAAGAAATGGCGGATGAGAAAGGCTTTTTCTTCCGGACGAAGATCCGCCGCCGGGCGCTGCGCATGTTCGAGAAAGAGGTCGCGTACGGCTCCTGATCCGACTTCTTGCAGTTGCCGCAGGAGCGAGGGGGTAAAGTTGAACGTGGATTTGATCGAGGGGAACTTCTCCAGTACATAGGCCATGTCGTAGTAGGCCTTGGTGGCATGGAGCCGCACCCAGGGCATGCTGGCAGACCCCGCGACCGGGTCCGTGTAATAGGGCTGATGCATGTGCCAGAGAAAACAGATGTGGGCGGTTTTCATGGTTGAATGCTAGTAGCAGGAGGCTGAAACAGTCCGCCAGCTTCGTTCCCGGCTCATCGAGATCCTCAACGTACCCCCAAGGGTACGCCTCCGGTTTCGACTCGCCTGCGGCCTTGCTGGACGAACTGTTTGAGCCTCCTGCAGGAGTAGGGTTCTGTTGGTTACATTACACAAAAGGGTCGTGGAAGTTTTTGCATGGCTATCGATATAGTCTTTCCGCAACCTGTTCGTTATAAGTATCTCATAGGGTAGGGGACGGAGCGAGAGGAAATTAATGTGTGACGTGGCTAGGCAAGATACGACGACTCAGGTTCTTTGGTATTGGTTGCCGGTGGCCCTGTATGCCGGATTGATTTTTTTTCTGTCGGCCCAGTCGCATCCGGAAGATGACCTACCATCGTTCTTGTTCAAAGAGGTGAGCGACAAGGTCTTGCACGCGGTGGAGTATGGCCTCTTGGCCGTGCTCTGTTACCGGGCATTTCGCTGGGCAGCAGGGCCGGCTATCGCCCGGCAGGCAGTCGTGCTCGCGATCCTGACGGCTTCGGTTTACGGCATCACGGATGAAGTGCATCAAGCCTTCGTCCCTCTTCGCGAGTCCAGTTGGCAGGATTGGCTGGCCGATACCATTGGTGCGGTCATTGGGGCTATGAGCTGGCGGTCCATCAGATCGGAATGATGCGGCGGGGTGGCCTCCACTGCGCGCGGTTAACGAGCACCGGGGACCGGTAGCCCACCCTCCAATTCCACTGCACCACGTAATGAATATCCATGTCGTGACAAGGTTTGACTGCATCGGTATAATGCGAGACCAATGGCTACTGTCGATCCTGCCGCGCCGAAACAGCCACTGGCCTTGCCGGATCCTATCCTCGTGGCAGCCACAGTCGAATCTCGACTGCCCTTTCAGGGACAATTCAAATCCCTCACGCCATTAGCGGGCGATGCCTCCAACCGACGGTATTTTCGCATCGAGTTGACCGGGCCCGCTGCTCGCCCTGTGATTCTCATGCAGTTGGCCGAGGCGGAGGCCTTCAAGCAATCGGAAGAAGCTGTCAGCGGGGCGGCACATCAGGTCACCGAGTTGCCGTTTCTGAACATCCTCTCCCATCTATCCAAAGCCGGTGTCTCCGTTCCTCGCCTCTATCATTATGATCGGGCGGCAGGACTGCTCTATCTCGAAGATTTCGGGGACCTCACCCTGTCGGAGGCCTGTCGTCAGGCGAGTGCGAAGGAGTTGGAAGCGCGTTATACGCAGGCGGTCGATGTCCTCGCGCAGATGCAAGCGAAGGCCAGCTCACCAGCCGATCCGAACTGTCTCGCGTTCCACCGAAGCTTCGATGTGCCGCTCCTGATGTGGGAGTTCGATCATTTTCTCGAGTACGGCATCGAGGCGCAGCGGGGCGCACCGATCGAGGCCGAGTCTCGACGCACGATTCGCGGCGAATTCGAGAAGATTGCCGAATTGTTGGCGGGAGCGCCACGGGTGTTTGTCCATCGGGATTACCATTCTCGCAACCTGATGGTGGACGGCGCACGGTTGGGCGTGATCGACTTTCAGGATGCCTTGATGGGGCCTGCGACGTACGATCTCGCCTCGTTGCTGCGCGACGCCTATATCGAACTCGACGAGGCGCTCATCGACCGGTTAATCGATCGTTTCTTCGATCGAATGGCAACAGCCGGGCAAGCCCGGATCAACCGGGAGACCTTTCGGCGCCTCTTCGATTTCACGAGTATCCAGCGCAACCTCAAAGCAGCCGGGCGATTCGTTTACATCGATCGCATCAAAGGCAATCCCAAGTTTCTGGCCGACATCCCCCGTACGCTGGGCTATGTCCGGCGAAATCTCCAGAAGTATCCGGAGCTGTCCGCGCTCCGCGCACAGTTAATCCGGTATGTGCCGGAGTTGCAATGAAAAATCCAGGCTAGTGGCAAGAGGCTAGGGGCTATGGGCGATCGGACCCGTGAGGAGCAAGAGGCAATGGGTAGAATAATCTTCTCTCTAGCTGCTAGCCCTCTGTCCCTTGTTTTCCCTTTTGCCGTTCGCCCCGTGCCTCTTGCCAGCACGAGCCATCGATGAAAGCCATGATCCTCGCAGCGGGCTTAGGCACGCGTCTGAGGCCGCTGACCAACTCGATTCCGAAGCCGCTCCTCCCCATTGCGGGAACTCCCCTGATCGTCTGGAACCTCTTGCTGCTGAAGCGGCATGGGTTCCGCGATGTCGTGATCAATCTGCATCACCTCGGACCGATGATCGAGCAGGCGCTCGGCAATGGTTCCCGGTACGGGCTGCGGATCATTTACTCGCGCGAGCCGGTGATCCTGGGTACGGGGGGGGCGCTGAAGCAGGCAGAGCCGCATTTTTGCGGTGAATCGGTCTTGGTGCTCAACGCCGATACCCTCGTCGAGCTCGACTTGGGAGCGCTCTGTGCGTTTCACCAAGAGCGCAATGCCATGGCCACGTTGGTCTTGCGCGAAGATCCTGAGGCGGCACAGTGGGGTCTTGTCGAGATGGATCAGGACCATCGCATCGTGCGAATCACGGGACGTGGCCGTCCGGATCAGGTGCCGATCCGGCCTCGCATGTTTGCAGGAATTCATGTGCTCCGTACGCGGCTGCTCCGCGAGGTGCCGAAGGGTGTGGCATCGACCATCATCGACCCCTATGTGGCGTCGATTGAGCGGGGAGAAACGGTGTTGGGCTACGATTGTACCGGCTACTGGTCGGATGTCGGGACTCCTGAACGGTATGCGCAGGCCGAACATGATGCGTCGCTTGGCCTGATTTCTCTTGCGGCCAGACAGCTCCCCACCTAGCAGGAGGCTGAAAAATCCCGCCAGCTTCGTTCTCGGCTCATCGAAATCCTCAACGTACCCCGAGGGTACGCCTCCGGTTTCGATTCACCTGCGGCCTTGCTGAACGGCCTTTTTGAGCCTCCTGCGGGAATGTTTTCCTGTTCATTCCTCAGATGGGAACACTGAAGGTCGAGGGGGCCACAGTAGTTCTTCTGCAGCTTGCTACAGCTATTCTTGCTCTTCTTTTGTCTTCTGCTGTTTGATCAAGCGGGCGAGGTAGGTGCGCTGGAGCTTGAGCCGGTCTGCGGCTTTGGTCTGATTCCCTTCCGCTTCCTTGATGGCTCGCTCGATGATGTGACGGCTATGTTCTTCCATCGACTCATGGTACGGGAGTGAGAGGTAGGGGAGGGATTCGCCCGGCGAGGTGCGGCTCATTCCATCGAGCGTGAGCATGTCCGGTTCGATCGTGTCCGACTGGTTCAGGATGACGGCTCGCGCGATCACGTTGTCCAGTTCGCGAATGTTCCCCGGCCAGCCGTATCGGCCCATGGCGTCCATGGTTGCGGGGCTGAACATCATGCCGGGACGCTTCGCCTCCTTGGCATGCCGGTTCAAGAAGAACTTGGCCAGGGCAGGCAGGTCATCGGTTCGTTCGCGAAGCGGGGGCAGGGTCAGGCTGATGACGTTGAGCCGGAAAAAGAGGTCCTCGCGAAACTCACCGTTTTTCACCGCCTGGCGGAGATCCTTGTTCGTGGCGGCGATGACTCGGATGTTGACCGACACGAGTTTCGTGCCGCCGACGCGATGGAATTCCCGGTCCTGGAGCACACGCAGCAGCTTCGCCTGCAGTGGGAGGGACATGTCTCCGATCTCGTCCAGGAAGATCGTGCCTCCGTCCGCCATCTCCAGCTTGCCTTTTTGCAGCCGATCCGCGCCGGTGAAGGCGCCGCGTTCATGCCCGAAGAGTTCGTTTTCGAGTAGCGTCTCCGTGAGGGCCACACAGTTGATGACGACCAGCGGCATGGCCTGACGCGGACTCCATTGGTGAACGGAGCGGGCGAAGAGTTCCTTGCCCGTGCCGCTTTCCCCCAGCAGCAAGACGCTGGCATCGGAGTTGGCTGCGCGCTGAGCGGACTCCATCACGGCCCGGATCTTCGTGCTCATGCCCACAATCGAGGCATACCGGCTGTCGACTTCAGATTTGAGACAGGCCACCTGCCGTTTGAGGGTGTTTCGTTCCAACGCCTTGTTGATCACGAAGAGGAGGTGATCCTTGTCCAGGGGCTTGGTGAGAAAATCGTAGGCGCCGGTTTTCATGGCTTCGACGGCGGCATCGATCGAGGCATGGGCGGTCATGACAATCACCGGAAGATCTTCGGCCGGTCTGACTTTCGGGAGCCGCTTGAGGACTTCCAGGCCGGTCATGCGTGGCATATCCAGATCGAGCAGCATGAGGTGCGGCGCTTCTTGCTCCACCAGCTCGAGCGCTTCGATCCCGTCCCGTGCGATCACGGTTCCGTAGTCGGATGCCTGCAGGCGATCCTCCAACATGGTGGCGATGTCGGGGTCGTCGTCGACGATGAGAATTTTCGCTTTCATCGCGCTCCAGCGTAGGCGAAAGGCATGAGGCAATGGGCGAGTGGCAGAAAGTTCTTATCTTTTCCCTACCCCTGGCCGCTTGCCCCTCGCCTCTAGCCCTCCATCACGTTAATAACCAAACCCGTCAGCGGCTTCGGAAAGAAGTAGGTCGACTTGTGCGGCATCCGTTCGCCGGCCGTCGCGACAGCTTGTACTTCGCTGACCTTCGTGGCGTTGAGCAGCAAAGCTCCGGTTCCCGTTCCCTTCGCGACCCAATCCAAAGCTTCATGGTCGTCCTTCGTATAGAGGATGGCCTCTTGTTCCTGTTGTGTCGGACAGAGTGCCGTGACGACGAGTTGTTGGAGCAGGGACACGTCGAGCTTGGTGCGGGGAGAGGCTTGCGCGTTCGGGCGATGTGAGGCTTTCAGCGTCAAGGTGGTGTAGCGGCTGTCTCCCTTCAGCGCGAGTCCGAACACCGGTACGGTGCGTCCATTCGTCCGCATCGCCTCGATAAATGTTGCGCGCGAGGCTGTTTGTGTGGCCGCAGTGAACGGATATTCTCGTAGGTCGAACGTGGCGCCCAGCAATGCCTGCACACGGTCATAGGACGGCAGCGCCGTCGTCGTGACCCGATGTGTCGGGAGCACGGTCAAGCCCGGATCTTCGAGGGAGGTCAACAGCATCAGCACGCCGTCGAACGGCTGGAGGCCTGCCGGTGCCCCGGCCTGTTGACGGCGGAGTTTCTGATAGTTCAATGCGGTTTCGTAACGGTGGTGACCGTCTGCAATGAACAGCGGCTTGCTGCGGAGGGTATCGACCGCCTGTGTGACGACGGCTGGGTCCGTCACCGCCCAGAGTTGTTGCCGGAATCCCACATCGTCGCGAAAGTCGATATCAGCCGGCTTCCCTTTAATCGCGGCTTCCAGCAGCCCCAGGACTGTATTTTGAGGGTCGGAGTAGAGCGACCAAATGGGGCTGAAGTTGGTCTTGCAGGCTTCGAGGAGATTCAGACGATCGGTCTTCGCCGCCGAGCGCGTATTCTCGTGCGGGTAGATGTGGCCCGAGTCGAGCGCTTCCAGTTTGACGGTGGCGAGAAATCCCTTCAGGGTCTTCGTCGGCGAACCGGCTGGAGCATAGGGCGGCAGGTATTCGATCGTATGGTAGTAGAGGGTCGGCTGCGCATCGCGTTTGAGCGCCCCGCTCGTGAGCCAGTCGCGAAGAGTCGAAGCGGCGCGGGTATATCGATTGTGCGTCGGACCGTCGCCAGGCTGATCGAGGCCGAGCTCCAGGCGGATGATGTTCTGCGGATGGCGATCGTGCAGGGCCTTCTGTCCGGCTGCGTCGATGATGTCGTACGGTGGCGCCACCACCTGTTTCACATCGCCAACAACCGTTGCATTGTACCTGGTGCCGTGAAATGGAATGATCGTCGACATAGCGAAGTCCTCTACTCCGTAAGTGGTTGAAGCCGTTGCGACGCAGCGGCCAGAAGGATGGAGTCGTTCACGCTCCGCGGTGCCTTCCAACGCCCCATGGCGTGGGATACGCGGGAGGAACGGCTATCGATCGCGGGTAACCATATAGTCGGCGGCCACCGAAAGGGCTCGCTTGGCCGTACTGTCTTCGAACTGACTGAGTTCTTGTTGAGCCGAGGCCACGAAGGTTCGTGCGCGATCCATGGCATGGGCAATCGAGCCGAACTCTTCCATGAGGCGAATCAGCCGTCCGAGGTCTTCCTCCGTCAGCGTCCTGGTTTCCATGCGGTCGATGATCATCTGCCGGTCCTGCTCGGAGCAATGACGCAGCAGATGGAGCAGCGGCAACGTGGCTTTGCCTTGGCGGAGGTCCTGTCCCAGCGTCTTGCCCAACCGTTCGCCATTGGCCGTGTAGTCGAGTGTATCGTCGGCGACTTGAAATGCCATCCCGAGATATTGGCCGAACCGGAAGAGCGCGTCCTGCTGGGCCTCTGTGGCGTCGGCGAGAATGGCGCCCATGCGGCAGGAGGCGGCAATCAAGCCGGCCGTCTTGTGTTCGACCACTTTGAGATATTCCAATTCCGGCATGGCGGGGTTGCCGTTGTAATAGAGCTGCAGCACTTCGCCTTCCGCCATCTTCTTGCAGGCCTCGGCGAGCACTTCGTTGATCCCCTGGCTCCGGAAGTCGACGATTTGGCAGATGGCTTTGGAATAGAGGTAGTCGCCGACGAGGATGCTGATTTGGTTGCCCCAGATTTTCCGGGCGGTTCGCTGGCCTCGGCGGATATCCGCATCGTCGACCACATCGTCGTGGAGCAGGGTCGCGGTATGAATGAACTCCACCAGGCTGCCGAGCTGGTGATGATCGCGGCCGGTATAGCCGCAGAGACGGGCAGAGAGGAGGAGTAAGAGCGGTCTGATTCGTTTTCCGCCGCTGTTCAGGATATGGGCGGCAACGGTATTGACCAGTGCGACACTGGAGTCGAGGTTCGTTCGGACTTGGCGCTCCACACCGTCCAATTCATCGCGGTACGCCTCCCAGACGTCCGCCATGTTGTTGATAGTGGAGGTGATTGGGCCTTGGGGCATGCGGCGGATGGTAGGGCAGAGGGGGAAACAAAGTCAAGCCAATCACCCCTTTGGGGGGCACGTGGGGAAGGAGCAGCGGCGCGAGGGGGAATCTTGACAGAAGAATCGTCCTTCTATTAAGGTGAGCGCAGCTGAGACGAACGGAATAAGCCTTGTGAGTGACGGGGTTATCCATCCCGATTGCCTCTCTGGTGTAGCCTCCGTCTAGGACTCTAACCGCCTACCTTTTTAACGAGATACGAACGATGAGCATCCCCGGGCTTCCACCGAAGCAAGGCCTCTACGACCCTGAACAGGAGAAGGACTCCTGCGGCATCGGCTTTGTCGTCAATATCAAGGGCCAAAAATCCCATACGATTGTGCAGCAGGGTCTTCAGATTCTCGAGAATCTCAGCCACCGGGGGGCGCAAGGCTGCGATCCTTGCACGGGGGACGGCGCAGGGATTCTGCTCCAAGTCCCGCACGAATTTCTCAAGCGTGCCGCCGGCGATGTGGGGGTGACGTTACCCAATGCCGGGGAGTATGGCGTGGGGATGGTGTTTCTTCCGCCTCAGGTCGATGCGCGGCAACAATGTGAAGCGCTCTTTAGTAAAATTATCGGCGAGGAGGGCGCTCGGCTCCTCGGGTGGCGCGATGTGCCGGTCAAGAGCGATGCGATCGGCCCCGTGGCCCGCAGCACCGAGCCCTTTATGCGGCAGGTCTTCATCGCCCGCGATGTCCTCAACGAAGGGCAGTTTGAGCGGAAGCTCTATGTCATTCGCAAGCGGGTGGAAAAGGCCGTTCGTGAATCGGCGATTCAAGGGCGCGACTACTTCTACATCTCGAGCCTGTCGGCGAACACCATTGTGTATAAGGGATTGCTGCTCCCGGAGCAGATGTCCGCCTACTACCAGGACTTGAAGGATGAGCGTTTGACGAGCGCGCTGGCCCTCGTCCATTCCCGCTTCAGTACGAACACGTTCCCCACCTGGCCCCTGGCCCATCCCTATCGCTACATTTGCCATAACGGCGAGATCAATACGCTCAAGGGCAACGTGAATTGGATGCGCGCGCGGCAAGGCCGGCTTAATTCTGAATTGTTCGGCGAGGATCTGGCCAAGCTCTACCCGATCGTGTCCGAGCAGCAGAGCGACTCGGCTTGTTTGGACAATGCCGTGGAATTCCTGACCATGGGAGGCCGCTCGCTCCCCCACGTGATGATGATGCTGATTCCCGAACCCTGGGTGGCGAATCCGCAAATGGATCTCGACCGGCGCGGGTTCTATGAGTATCACGCGGCGATGCAGGAGCCCTGGGATGGTCCGGCGGCGGTCTGTTTCACCGACGGCAAGTTCATCGGCGCGACGCTCGATCGCAACGGCCTGCGTCCCTGCCGTTATCAAGTGACGACCGATGGCCTGGTGATCTTGGCGTCGGAAGCCGGTGTGCTGCCGATGGATCCTCAGAAGATCCGGCAAAAGGGGCGCCTCATGCCCGGCCGAATGTTCATGGTCGATACGGTGAAGGGGCGCATCATCGACGACGAGGAAGTGAAGGCCGAGATCGCCAGCCGCAAGCCCTATCGGTCCTGGGTCACGCAGTATCGGATTTCGCTCGACGAGTTGCCCGATCCCAGCAATGTGCCGCAGCCGGATCATCCGACGATCCGTCAGCGCCAGCAGGCCTTCGGCTACACGGTTGAAGAGTTGAAGATGGTCATTACCCCGATGGTGGTGGAGGGGCAGGAAGCCACCTCGTCGATGGGCACGGATACGCCGCTGGCGGTGCTCTCTGAGCGGCCGCAATTGCTCTTTAAGTATTTCAAGCAACTATTCGCTCAGGTGACCAATCCGCCGATCGATCCGATCCGCGAAGAACTGGTCATGTCCCTGACGACCAGCATCGGGCCCAAGCCGAATCTGATGGATGAACATCCGGAGTCCTGCCGACGCATCCGGGTCAAACAGCCGATTCTGACCAATGCCGAGCTCCAGAAGATTCGCGAGATCGCCGATCCGCATTTTAAGAGTAAGACGCTGAAGATGTTGTTCAAGGTGGCTGAGGGGCCTGAGGGGCTCGGAGCCGCCGTCGACGATCTCTGCCGACAGGCCTCCCTGGCGATTAAAGAAGGCTACAAATTTCTGATCCTGAGCGATCGCGGGGTCAACGAAGAATGGGCGCCGATTCCGAGCCTCCTGGGCATCGCGTCCGTCCACCATCACCTGGTGCGCGACTGCACGAGGACCGAAGTCGGCCTCATTGTGGAAACCGGCGAACCCCGCGATGTGCACCATTTCGCTTGTTTGATCGGCTACGGAGCCGGAACCGTGAATCCCTATCTCCTGTTCGAGTCGATTGTGGACCTGGAGCGCGATGGCTACTTCCCCGAGGGGTTGGACGCGCAGACCGCGGAAGGCAAGTTCATCAAAGCGATCAATAAGGGGCTCCTCAAGATCTTCTCGAAGATGGGCATCTCGACGGTGCAGTCCTACTGTGGCGCGCAGATCTTCGAGGCGATCGGATTGAATCGTGAACTCATTGGCCGCTACTTCACCGGTACCCCGTCGCGCGTGGAGGGAATCGGCATCCGCGAGGTCGGGGACGAAACATTGCGACGGCATCGTTTGGCCTATGAGCCGGCGCCGATCAGACAGTTGGATTTCGGCGGGGAAATCCACTATCGCATCCAGGGGGAGCATCACAACTGGAATCCGGACACGATTTATAAGCTGCAGCATGCAACGAAGGCGAACGATCCAAAGACCTTCGCCGAATTCTCCCAGCTCGTGAACGACGAGAGTAAGCGGCGTTCGAACCTGCGCGGGCTGCTTGAGTTCAAGTTCCTGCCGGAACCGATTCTGGTCGAGGAAGTGGAATCGGCCAAGGAGATCGTGAAGCGGTTCACGACCGGCGCCATGTCTTTCGGCTCGATCAGCAAGGAAGCGCACGAGACGCTGGCCATTGCGATGAACCGCCTGGGCGCCAAGAGCAACACCGGCGAAGGCGGGGAAGATCCCGAGCGATTCAAGCCGATGCCCAACGGGGATTCGAAGAACAGCTATATCAAGCAGGTCGCTTCCGCGCGGTTCGGCGTGACGAGCCATTATCTGGTCAATGCCAAAGAACTTCAGATCAAGATGGCGCAGGGAGCGAAGCCGGGCGAGGGCGGGCAGTTGCCGGGACACAAAGTCGATGAGAACATTGCGAAGTTCCGTTACGCCACGCCGGGCGTGCAGCTCATTTCGCCGCCGCCGCACCATGATATCTATTCCATCGAGGATCTGGCGCAGCTCATTTTCGATTTGAAGAACTCCAATCCTGACGCAGCGGTGTCCGTGAAGCTCGTGTCGGAAGTGGGGGTCGGCACCATTGCGGCCGGGGTGGCCAAGGCCCATGCGGACAAGGTGCTTATCAGCGGCGACTCCGGCGGCACCGGCGCGTCACCGCTTTCCTCTATCAAGTATGCGGGAGTGCCGTGGGAACTGGGCCTGGCGGAAACGCATCAGACCCTCGTGCTCAACGATCTCCGCGGCCGCATCCGGGTGGAGACCGACGGGCAAATGAAGACCGGGCGCGACGTGGCGATCGCCACGTTGTTGGGCGCCGAAGAATTCGGGTTTGCGACCGCGCCCTTGATCGTCGAAGGCTGCATCATGATGAGGAAATGCCACCTCAATACCTGTCCCGTCGGCATTGCGACCCAGGATCCGGCCTTGCGAAAGAAGTTTGCCGGACAGCCGGAACATATCGTGAACTTCTTTTTCTTCATCGCCGAAGAGCTGCGCCAGATTATGGCCAAGCTGGGTTTCCGGACTATCAACGAAATGGTTGGGCGTGTCGATAAATTGAAAGTCCACAAAGCCGTCGACCATTGGAAGGCCAAGGGGCTCGATCTGACCCCGCTCTTGCAGGCTCCCGATGTCGGGCCGGAGATTGCTCGCTACTGTGTGCAGAAGCAGGATCACGGTCTTGCGGGCGTGCTCGACAACAAATTGATTGAACTTTGCAAGCCGGCGTTGGACAAGAAAGAGAAGATCACGCTCGATCTGCCGATTCGCAATGTGAATCGTACGGTCGGGACGATGCTGTCCAGCCGTGTGGCGAAACGATACGGGCTTGAGGGATTGCCGGAAGATACCATCACGATCAAGTTCTCGGGGTCAGCCGGACAGTCATTCGGCGCGTTCTTGTCTCGCGGCATCACGCTCATCCTGGAAGGCGAGTCTAACGACTATCTGGGCAAGGGACTCTCTGGCGGAAAGATTATTGTATTTCCACCGAAGCAGGCGCTCTATGTGCCGGAAGAAACGATTCTCATCGGCAATACCTCGCTCTATGGCGGTACACAGGGTGAAGCCTATTGCTACGGCATGGCGGGCGAGCGGTTTGCGGTGCGGAATAGCGGTGTCAGAGCGGTAGTCGAAGGCACCGGCGATCACGGTTGTGAATATATGACCGGCGGGGTGGTCGTGGTGTTGGGCCGGACGGGACGAAACTTTGCGGCCGGCATGTCGGGCGGCGTCGCGTTCGTGTTGAACGAACTCGACAAGTTTCAATCCCGCTGCAACCTCGGTATGGTGGAATTAGAAAAGGTGACGACGGCAGAAGACAAGAAGACACTGCATGAGATGATCACGTCGCACTTTATGCATACAGGCAGCAGGAACGCCAAGCGTATTTTGGATAGCTGGGAGGCGATCCTGCCGAAGTTCGAGAAGGTGATGCCGGTCGATTACAAGCGAGTCTTGGAAGAGCGGAAGAAGAAAGCGGCCTCGATCAAGTAAGGGATAAGGGGACAGTGCTGAGTTCAAAGTCCTGAGTGCTGAGACGTCAGTCTTTCAGAATCGATACTTAGGTCTCAGTATGTTGGACATATGACTCAGAACTCAGCACGCAGCACTCAGAACTCAGCACGTAGGACTAGAAGAAATGGGTGATCCAAAAGGTTTCATGAAATTCGCCCGTGAGGGCCCCAAGCGGAAACCGGTCGAGCTGCGCGTGCTTGAGTGGAAGGAAATGTACGAGCCGCTCGCCGAGGAGAAGCTCAAGACGCAAGGCGCGCGTTGTATGGATTGCGGCGTGCCCTTCTGTCAGGGGTCGACCGGTTGTCCGGTCGTGAACCTGATTCCCGAGTGGAACGATCTCGTTTATCGTGGCCGCTGGAAAGACGCGCTCAAGGCGCTCCATACGACGAACAATTTCCCCGAGTTCACCGGCCGCCTCTGCCCGGCGCCCTGTGAAGGGGCCTGCGTGCTCGGCATCAACGAAGATCCGGTCTCGATTCGGATTCTCGAGTGGAACATCATCGATCGTGGCTTCAATGAGGGCTACGTCGAACCGATTCTTCCAGTGGTGAAGACGGGCAAGACGGTGGCGATTATCGGGTCAGGTCCGGCGGGTATGGCCGCTGCGCAGCAGCTTGCGCGTGCCGGCCATCGCGTCACGCTTTTCGAGAAGTCCGATCGTATCGGCGGCCTGCTGCGCTACGGCATCCCCGATTTCAAAATGGAAAAGTGGGTCATCGACCGGCGCCTGGATCAGATGAAGGCCGAGGGGGTCGAGTTCAAGACCGGCGTGACGATTGGGACAGACATCACGGGTGAGCAGTTGCGGAAGCAGTTCGACGCCGTCGGCCTGACCATGGGGGCAGAGCAGGCCCGCGAGCTGCCGATTCCTGGCCGCGAACTCAAGGGCGTGCATCTCGCGATGGAGTTCTTGACCCAGCAGAACAGACGCACGTCGGGCCTTCCCGTGACGGACGAGCCGATCCTGGCGAAGGGCAAGCGCGTCATCATCATCGGCGGCGGCGACACCGGCTCGGACTGTCTCGGTACCGCCCATCGGCAGGGCTGCGTCGAAGCCCATCAGTTTGAAGTGATGCCGGAGCCGCCCCCAACCCGCGCGGGTTCGACACCCTGGCCGCTGTGGCCGATGCAGCTTCGCACCTCGCATGCGCATGAAGAGGGCTGCGACCGGCAATGGAGCATTTCGACCACCAAGTTCACCGGCGAGAATGGCCAGGTCACGAAGCTTCACGGCAATCAGGTGAAGTTCGAAGGCGGTAAGTTCATGCCGATTCCCAACAGCGACTTCACGATGGATGCGGATTTGATCCTACTGGCGATGGGCTTCACCGGCCCGGTGAAGAACGGCCTGCTCGATAGCCTTGGCGTGAAGTATGACGCCCGTGGTGCCGTGTCGGTGGACGAAGGCTTCATGACCAACCTCGACGGCGTCTTTGCCGGCGGCGACACCAAGCGCGGCGCCTCACTCATCGTTTGGGCGATTGCCGAAGGGCGCAAGATGGCGGCGGGGGTTGATCAATACCTGCGTGCAGGCAAGTCTGCCAAAAAGTCAGCCTCCTAAATTCCCCCCCCCCTCGATTAAATCTAAGTCCACCCTGGTCAATCTCCTCTGCTCGCAGAATGCGGAGGGGATGGAGCCTGATGCTCTTCTGTGCTCGCGCAACGCGCGGCCTCCGAAGGATGGGAAGGATAGCCTTGCCGTCCTCCTGCTCGCGGAACGCGCACGATCAGAATGTGCTCGTTCGACGCGCGCAATTGAGGATCGACCAGGCTACCCTTGAAAATGAAATGGGGAAGTGAGAAGACGCGCGCGGTGGAAGATCAATCAGCCCCCATCCCTGGTCCTTCGAAAAGTTCGCTCTTCGCTCCGACACACCTAATTGAAGTCTGAAACAGTTCCAGCCGCCATTTGAATCTTCCAATAGGAAGATAGGTCGCGCGAATGGCAGTGTATTCTTGTGGGTCGTTATTGACACAGATCCTCGAAATGCGGATGATCTCTCAGCTTTTCAGTAACCAGAGTTCTGGCGCAGGCAGGGATAGGTTACCTGTAGCCATGTCCCTTCCGCTGCTCACTTAATAGTTAGACATAGAGGAATTTTTATGGACTTACGAAATTTCATTAAAGAAACTTTAGTGCAAATCGCTCAGGGCATTGACGAGGCAAGTATCGCGCTTAAGGGGACAAGTGCAATTGTAAACCCTCGTAGTGTAGTCGGAGCTCATGGAACAGCTGATGCAAAGGTCTATGGTTATGTATCCGAAGATAAAAAGATGCGCCAAGCTGTTCAAAGTATAAATTTTGATGTTGCTGTTTCCGTTGCTCAAGGCACCGAAACTAAAGGTGGAGTAGGCTTGATGGTTGGCATGGTAGCACTTGGCAGTCAGGGAAAGAGTGATGCGTCCAATACCTCACAATCTCGCATACAGTTCACCATACCAATGGTCTTGCCAACCAATGGCTAAGTCTAACCATGCGCTCAAGCGGGATGCCACGCAAGCGCGGCGACCCTTAGCTTCCCGTTAGATCTCTATGGCAAGCGGTCATGGTATCGAAAATCCAGCGAACAAGATCGCTACCGCACAAGCGGTTCTGAATTTGGCGTTCCGGCTGAATGCCGAGGTACTGTCCGGTCGGATCGATGCAGGGATATTCAAGCACGAGGTCAGTGTGATTACTGGAGGTGCTGGCGTGTTTCTTCCATCCTTTCCGGAAGGAACAGCTCAAGACCTCCAACTCGGAGCGTCCAACCTCGTTCTCATTGCGCTTAGCGCCTCTGCCCTCACTGTCGACGAAACATTCGATCAAGTGTTCGACAAGCTATCAGCTGATACTGATGTTAATCGGGTCGGGATCAGAGTCATGGTGAGCCAACTGCGTAACGCGTTCGCCCACAATCCGTGGCGCCCCAAGTGGCTCGTGTTCCAGAAATACCGAAATGCTTATCCAATCGTCCTTGATAACGGCTCGACGTTCACGTTTGACGCAACAGCTCTCGATGGCGACGGTGTTAAACCGGAGCACGTCGGTGGTTTGGAGTTCTGGGTCAAGCTGTTACAACACGCCGAAAGGATGGTCGGTGATAAGGTCTAGCCCGCGGATTGAGAGCGACGCGCGTATACGCGCACCTCACGTCAAAGTGCGGGGGCGTTGCTTGACTTTGCATCTTGTTGAGCAGGAAAAATAAAGTAATCAGGCTCCTGTATCTCTCGTGGAGAAAGCAAAGGTGGCAGCCACAGTTGTTTCTGCCGCGCATCTGCCCGAAAGCGGCTTTGACATTCGAACCATTAGGAGTTCTTGGGGCATCGCGACGTCAAAACGACAATGATCATCACGCATGTGCTCAGCCGAGGGCCAGGGGCTGTTCGCAGTCCGCTGGACGGACTTTGAACCCCCTTTCGGAGGTGCTGTTATGCGGATCCGCATAGGACCCCCGTCGATTATGGGATATTGTTCACGATCATTGATGGCGTGTTACGCGGACAGAAATGGCAGGCTCGGCTCTTATGCGGATCGGCCTGAACATTGTTAGGCAACTCAATCTTCGAGGAGTAAATATGCGAATTATTATTGTTGCACTTATCCCACTGGCACTGTCTGGGTGCGCAACAAATTCAGGCATCGTTGATCTCGGTGGAGGTAACTACGTCTATGCAAAAGAGGATGCATGGGCTTACAACGGAAACGCAACGAAAGTAGAAATTTTAAAAGAGGCCGCCGCATTCTGTGCGAAGCAAGAAAAGCAAATGTCAGTACAAAGCTCGGATGCGAAACCTTATATGCCTTACTCTTCGTTCGCCGGTGCTGAAGTTCAATTCAGCTGCAAGTGATTCATTTGCCTAACCCTTCTGGCAACCGAACCTGCCTCCGGCAGGCCGGTTACCGCCAACGCTAAACCCGCAAATGTGTACGTAAGACTGGCGCTCGGCAAAGAATAGGTTCATGCAAAGAAAAGAATTTACGAACCGTTGATTTCTCCGAGCGCTGGCATGCTGCCGCGCGACCTCACCGGAAGAACGGGGACCCACCGAGGCTTGGCTAGCGTGCTTGATTCATGGGGGCTCGTTACGAAACTGTGGAGACGCCAAGCGAGACGGGCGCGCGGAGCCCCGAGAGGCCGAGGCGTACTCGAAGCAGTACGTTGAGGTCGGGAGGGGCGAGCCCGCCCGCCAGTATGTAGACTATGAGCATACTGGCTTGTCGTAGCGGCGTGTCTGCAGTTGCAGTAGAGCCCTCATGGATCATGCGCGCTGGGAAAGCTGGAACTGACTGAGGTACTGCGGTCGTTGACCGCAGCCGAAGGAATTCCAGAAGGCTTCCGCTCTGCCAAGCCCGGAAGGGCCGTTCTGGGAGGTGGGGAGCAGCGGCAGCATGTCAGCGCTCGTCAAGTGGATTACCCCTCCTAGACTTCTCTCTTCCTCATCTGTATGTTTTGAACAATCACAAATCTGGAGAAATGATGATGACGCAACAAACCTATCCCCGTAGTCCTAAAGCCCTTCTCGGTGGCATTGCCCACTTGGGGCGGTTTATCGATAAGATTCGTCTGCGGCATGCAGGCAAGATTCAGGACTACAACTACATCACCGCTGGGTTCGATAAGTACCTGGTCGATTTTCTGCAGATCGATCCGAAGGCGTTTGAGCAACAAGTATTGGCCGGTGGGACGGATGAGCAGTTGCTCGCCTGGGTCGTGGCGAATGGCAAGCCGCATTCGCACGAGGAGATCGCGCAGTGGACGCAGGGGCTGCTGTCGTCCGGTCCGAAAGATGACGCCACTCGTGCCCGGCTTCAGGGGCGGCTGGATGATGTTGCCAAGAAGCGTGGCGTCGCGGTCAGCTCTCTCCCTCCTGCTTCGACATGGGTGGATGCGATCGAACTCGACGAAGGACGTCTCTAGGCTGTTGAAAAAGTCCGCCAGCATCGTTCTCGCATCGTTCAGATCCTCAACGTACCCCTGAGGGTACGTCTCCGGTCTTCACTCGCTGCGGCCTTGCTGAACGGCCATTTTGAACAGCCTAGGTATAGGATCTCAAATTCGCAGGCTGATTCATCTGGCGTTGAGGGGCTGAAAGCCTTGCCAGACCGTCATCTAACTCGATTGATCTCGTTGGGGCGGGATGGAGGAAGAACCAGCCATATTGCCTCATTTTTTGAGTGGATTTGTTCTGTGGCAGGGGTGACCTTCTAGTTTCTTGAGAAATTTGCAGCGATTTGTGGCATAACCGTGGCATTGGCCTTGCGATGATGAGGCCGAGGGGTGGTTGCCACCTCACTATTTGAACTAAATCCAGGGAGGATTCGCATGACCAGAACAGTGGCTTCTTTGACGGCTGCCGCCGTGTTGTACGCTTTTACCGGTGCCTTGGCCCAAGCGCCTGATGCGGCTCCAGCCGCAGCACCAGCCGCCCCGGCTCCTCAGGTTACGGCTCCTGCAGCCGCTCCTGCTCCAGCTCCAGCGGTGGAAGCGCCTAAGGGCGAAGGCGAGAAGGGAAAGCATGGCAAGAGCGGAAAGCACCGGAAAGATGGCGAGCATAAGAAGGGTGGAAAGCACAAAGACCGTGAGAAGCATGGCGACAAGCACGAAGAGGGCGACAAGGGCGAGAAGCACTAAGCGATAGCGCCACTCGGTAGCATAGGTTGAAAACGAGGCGGTCGGTCCTTCAGGGCCGGCCGCCTTCGTGTTTGTAGAGCTGTGGGCGAGACGGGCAAGATGTGCGCGATAGGCGCGGTTCGAAGTTCTAGGTTCGAAGTTCAGAAAACCTCGAACTTCGAACTGTCTCCGGTCTCGTTCGCTTCGCGTTTCGCGCAAGTCTCGCGAGTCTCGCACGAACAGCGAATTAAGAGCTGACGGCGGTTAAGGTCGATGTGGCGTAATCGGGATGGGCAGATAGTTCAGTCTGTGGCAGGGGCTCGACAAGGTCGGTGACTCGTTCACGGTCTCCCTGTCTATACCGAAGAAACTCTACGCCGATGTGGCCGTCTTTACACCAGCGCACCACCGAGACTTCCACTGCGAGGGGGGTTGGTTCTTGAGCGACAGCAATGTGTAATGTGAGGTAAGCCCCTGCATTCAGCGCAATGTCGCTGCGCATCTTGCAGCCCGTGGGCGAGAGGTCGAGCAAGACCCCTTCTCCTGCGCCGGTATCGCTTTGGATACGGGCAGCATAGCCGACCGGCACTCGAAGACGACATCGTGGTTGCATTGCTAGGACCTCCGTATTGAATTCTACAGAGGATATCGGTAGAGGCGAGAAAAACTTGATTTGTGGCTACTGCAATGTGAGGGGCGAGGCTCAAGTTTTCGGTTCAGCTGACGAGGGGCCGGATGGCCCGTAGACTGTTTTGGCCTATTTCACCTCCATCCATTTGGTACTCTGTGAGCGGAATACCAACATGCGAGTCGAGGTCCGGACCATATAAGAGTCGTGTGAGTCTTCTACGGACAACACCTTTTCGTCGGTCGACCAGGGGATGGAGAAGATGCCACCTGTGTAGGAGGAGAATGCCATGGCGCGTTCGGCCGTGATCGCCACAGCGACATGTCCCCGGTCATGCAGCTGCTTCACGGTCTCCCTGGTTCCGAGCGGTTCAGCCGTCCAATGTCCTCGCCCCTCCTGGAATCCATAGACCCGTCGGTCGCTTTGCGCGAGAATTAATCGTGGTAGGACGTGATGGCGTCCGACCTCTTCCCCGCTGTCCAGCTGTACGTCTGTCCACCGTCGAAGCTCAGAAGGAAATCCCAAGAGCCGGTTGGTGGTCTGGGCAAATGCGGTTTGTCCCCATGCCTCTGCGACGATGACGGTTTCATTCAGCCCGAGAGATTCCTCCATCCCTCTCCCGCCGGCCGGCAACGCGATGATTTTGTCGTGCATCACTGCGATCGTGACGTCTCCGCGATGGCCTTGGGCCACAGCCATGCTGGCGAAGAGGCAGAGGCTGGCCAGCACACACAGGAATCGAGGGGTCAGGAAATTCATAGAGGGCCTCCATGAAGAGCATATTTCACGGTAACACAAGTTTGAACAGGATAGGCCGAAGGCCCATAGCCTGAAGTTCTATGCGCTGAGGGGTGGAAATGGAATGACAGACGGATGCAGAAGGGATTACGCGGCGATGTTGGTCAGCAGTTTTTTGACTTCGACGTGGGCGAAGATGACGTCCGGTTCCCGCTGAAGCGCTTCGTAGTAACACCGTTCGAATCCGTCTCCTTCCTCCGAAGGACGGATGAGGGCTCGGGCTTCTATGAGAAAGTGCTCCACCTCAACGGGCGAGAGTTCTGACTCATTGTCGAGCAAGTCGTCGATGCTCACCACGAGTTGAGAGATGGGGTGCAGCCAGGTAAACCAAGGATCGTTCAACACCAGTTGCAGCAATTGGCCGCTGGATGCCACACGGCCATTGATGCGTTCGTAGGTGACTTGTTCTGCCAGAATGAGGGCCTTATGGAGCCCCAAGAGTCCTCCTCGCACCTCGAGGAGTCTCGTCCGGAGCGGGCAGGATTGCTTGGTTCTGGTTTTGTGAGAGACAGACGACATGAAATTATTTTAGCAGGTTATTATAAAAATGGTGGCCGTCGAATATTTTTTTCGAAGGCCGATCTCCGTCATGATGTGCCTATCGGCAGATTCAATTCCATTCTGTAGTGTCATGAACAGATCGTGAGCTGGCAAGAGGCGAGTGGATTGCGCGGGAGGACGTTAGGCGGCTTTTGCCAATAGAACGCGCGTGACCTGGAAATGGGCGAGCACGACATCAGGGGCTCGATTGAGCGCCTCGTAGTAGGCACGCTCGAATCCGTCGCCCTCGATCGACGGGCGGGTCAACGTGCGCACCTCGGATACAAGATGTTTGACATTTTCACTCGTGATGTCGAAGGCGTCGTCTTCGAGAAGCTGATCGATCCGGACCAACAGATCCAAGAGGGGGCAGAGCCAGGTAAACCAAGGGTCTTTGAGCACCAACTGGATGAGCTCGTCCGTCGAGTCGATATGGCCATGGATGCGCTCGTAGGTGAGCCGCTCCGCCACAATCAACGCGCTATAGAGCGACAACAGTTTCTGATGCACCTCTCGCATCGTGTGGCGCAGAGGATCGGGGTGGGGAGCCCGACTGGATCGTGAGGTCGTTGCCATAGGGTAAGTGTAGCAGGCTCCTTGTGCCGGGAGAGGTGCCGGGTCGACCAGGACGGTTACCCCTCGAAGTAGACCACGACGGTGGCCTTCTGGCACGAGCAGCAGGCGCCTTCTTTCGTCATCGGGACCTTGCCGTCGCTCTCCGCTGCTTTGATCTGAGGGTCCTGTGCCCGTCCCACCTTGTTGTAACAGTCGCTGCAATAGGTTGCTGTCTGTCCCATGGTCCCTCCTTGGACTCTGTCGCACAGTGTATTGCGCTGCGTTGAACCGCCCGGAATACGGAGCGAATAAGTGCGATGAAACAGACCATATTGGTGAAGTATAGCGTCTGTTGCGGATTTGGCTAGCAGGATGCTGAAAAATCCTGCCAGCGGCGTTCTCGCATCGTTCAGATCCTCAACGTACCCCTGAGGGTACGCCTCCGGTCTTCACTCGCTGCGGCCTTGCTGGACAGTATTTTTGAGCATCCTGCGCGGTGATCTTTCGTTGTTCGGAGGGCGAGGGCCATTGAGTCACGCTGTGCGAGGATTTGGGAGCGGCGAACTCGAACTGAGAACTTCTAGTTAGGGCTCGATGCGAGTGGCGAATTGCGAGAACAATTCGCCCGCGAGGTAGCCGGTATCGGCTGGGTCGATGGCATCCTTGCGGCGAAGATAGTCGTTGAGGATTCGGCCATCGGCGGTTTTATGCACATGCGGGAGGGCGAGATTCATATGGTACCGTTCAACGGCGCCGGCTACGCGGCTGATGAAGACGACGGTGCCGTCCTGGTCCTGCCGCTCGACGATTCCGACGTGCGTTAAAGGGTCGTTCACCTTGCCATCTCTGTTGAAGTCCCAGGTATTGTCGAAAAATACGAGGTCGCCTGGGTGGACCATGGGGCCTTGGTGGAACGTGCCTTGTTGGCGTATATGGGCATGGATGATCCGGACCCCGTTGGCGTGACGGGCGCTGGGTCCGCCTTGATAGAGATCGATTCCGTGCTTGAGATAAATGGCGCGAGTGACTCCGGCGCAGTCGTAGGCGATGCGGCGGCCATTCACGTCGATGGTGCGGGCGCCGATGAGCTGCGTTGCGGTGCGGACGACGGCCGTTTGACGGGGCGTCGCGTCCACCGTCCTGCAGCATTCCTGGCTGTCCAGCGCGATCCCTTGTGTGCGATCTCTGGCAACGCCGGCACAGCCGACGAGCGTCACGATCGCGAGAGTTGTGAGGATGAAGAGGAATCGCATGGGTCTCACCGTACGTTGACGAACCGGCCTTGCGCCATCTCCCGAAGCTGATCGATATCTTCGCGCCTGGTCACGGAGAGTGGCACAGTATGGGTCAACTCTTCAATCAACAGGTCGGTGGTTAACGGTGTTCTTCGATGGAGGGCGCGGTAGAGAGCCGCGACCACAGCCTGTTCTATTTCCGAGCCGCTGAATCCGTCGCTGGCGCTGACGATTTTTCCCACATCGAATGCCGTGCTGTTTTGTTTGCGGAGGGCGAGGTGTATGTTCCAGATGGCCTCTCGTTCGCCATCATCCGGCAGGTCCACGAAGAAAATTTCATCGAACCGGCCCTTGCGAAGGAGTTCGGGCGGGAGCAACGAAAGATTGTTGGCCGTCGCCACGACGAAGACTTCTTGCTTCTTTTCCTGAAGCCAGGTGAGAAATGCGCCGAAGAGCCGGCGGCTCAAGCCGGCATCGGCTTCGCCGCTTCCGCCCCCTGAGGCCATCGCCTTCTCGATTTCATCGATCCAGAGGACGATGGGCGAGAGCGACTCAGCCGTTTCGATCGCCTTGCGGAAGTTCTTTTCCGACTCGCCGACGAATTTATCGAACAACCGGCCTGCGTCCAGCTTGAGGAGCGGAAGCTGCCATTCCCGCGCGATCGCCTTCGCCGCAAGCGATTTGCCGCAGCCCGGCACGCCCACCAGCATGATGCCGCGAGGGGGCGCGAGATTGAGCGCCTTGGCTTCCGAGGTAAAACCGACCTTCGCTCGTTCCAGCCAGGATTTCAGATTGACGAACCCGCCCAGTTCGAACCGGTTGTCCTCAAGCGGATAATATTCAAGCAGTCCGCCGTCCTTGATTGCCTGTACCTTGCGCTTCAGAATCTTTTGTACGTCGTCGGCGGAGAGGGTGCCGTCTTCGACGACGCATTGCGTGATGACCTGGCGCGCCTGATGGAGCGTCAGCCCCTGTAACGCGCGAAGGATGGCGTCACGCTCGTCCGCCGAGGCGCCCTGGTCCGCCGGCTTGGAGTCGCTGATGGAGCGGAGAATACTTTGTACGACGGTGGTCGATCGCGGGCGATGGGGCGAGGTTCTGGGACCGAGCGACTGCAGTGCGCTCTGGAGCATGGATTGGAGTTCGTCTCGATCCGGCAGTTGCAAGTCGAGCCGCACGGCGATCTGTTCGAGGTCGAGCGGCAGGGCGATCGGATGGCCGGTCAACACAGAGGTCGCACGTGACCGGCCAAAGTGTTGACTGACTTCCCGTAACTGCCGCGCAACAGCCGCCTCTTGCAAGTGGGGCGCAAGGTCTTTGAGCCAAAAGATTCCTTCCACGGTCAACCCGTTGAGGTGCTGCAGGAGGGCCAGCGGGGTGGCGGTCATCTTGCTCAGGCTGGGGCTGTCGTCGGTGCGGGTGAGCCCTCTGGTGACGGACCATTCGAAGAGGGGCATGCGTTCTTGCGCGGCCACGGATTGCAGCAAGGTGAGCACCCGCTCTTCTTCCACCGTCTCGATGACGATCAGGGGATGGTACGAGCGGATCAGGGTGCGGAGATCGTGGACACTGGTTGATAGAGCCATAGGAGAGAAATGCTAACACGAGGCTCGCGCCTCACCAAGAAAAGGGCGCATTGCTGCGTGGGGTTAAGGCGCCTTGTTGCCGGGCGATTGTGCGCAGCGGAAGCCGATTGCCGGGGAACGTTGATCCATAGGCGCCCCGCTGCGTGTGGCGGTGCGGAGCATGATCGGATTGCTTCTCCATGATCCGCCGCGCAGGCTCTTGTACCGGCCGCTGGTGGGGCCTGGTGGATTACGCTCCGGCATATAGGCGTAGTAATCGAATCCGAACCAGTCCTGCACCCATTCGGCGACGTTCCCCGCCATATGATGGAGCCCAAAGGGGCTTTTCCCGGCTTCGTTTGAATCCACGGCTGCGAGAATGGGGATTTCATGGACGTGGTGCTGGCCGAACATGGCGCGGGTTTGGTCGGGGTCGGCTTGGCCCCAGGGGAAGAGATTGCCGTCCGGTCCTCGCGCCGCTTTTTCCCATTCCGCCTCCGTCGGGAGCCGTTTGCCTGTTGCGCCGCACAATTCTTTGGCCTCGGCCCAGGTGACATAGAGCGCCGGCCACCGGCTGAGGGTCTCGTCTGTCACGGAGTGAATCGTGATCACGTGCCAGATGAGCTTTTGCAGCTCGTCCGAGGGGTGAAGTTTTCGCTGGTGGAGAAATACGAGATATTCGCCGAGGCTCACCTCATCGCGATCGATCGCGTAGGCATCCATCCAGACTCGATGTTGAGGCAGTTCCGTATCGTCGAACTGCGTCCAATGGCCATAGGGATCGTCGTCGACTCGTTTGCTGCCGAGCAAGAACGGTCCGGCTGGGATGGTGATCAGCGGTGACGGCTGGGCTAGTGCCGCGATCCCGGTCAAATGGCGAGCCAGTTCCGGTGACGATTTCGCTCCGGCTCCCGCGGCCTGCGGGTTTCCCACGATGAGGAGGAGGGCGAATGCGGCTGCGAGCCCTGGACGTGAGTAGCGCATCAGGTCTTGTTGGCGGCGGCTAAAGCCTTGTTGATTTCCCCGATGAGGCTCCGCTCGATTTCTGCGGCCTCTTCCGCGCTCACGCTGAGGATGCGTCCACCCTGAGCCAGCTTTTCGAAGTCGGCCTTGACGCTGAGCCGGGTGACGTTCGAGGGCAATGTATGGAGCGACACCACATATTGATTCCGGAAGCCCGCGACTTCCAACGAGGCCGGAGGGGAGACTTTCCTCTCCGTGACGTAGACTGCTTTCTGATCGGTCTTGATGCTCACCTTGATGTGGTATCCATTGCGGCTGAGGGCCTCTTCCACCATTTTGGCGACGGCGCTTAAGGGGCGGGGAATGTCGTCAATCTGGGTTCCTTTTTCCTCGACGTGGATATTCTGCGCGATGTGCGCGGCGGCGGTCTTCTGAACATCCGCGCTCAGTTTTTTGGTCTGGGCGACTTGTACCGTCAGATTGTCGGCGGCGGCTTTGGCTTCGGCCTTGGCGCTCTCAGTCGATTTTTTCGCGTCGCGTAACTCCTGGTTCAGCAGATCGATCTGTTGCTGCATGACTTTGTTGCCGTCCTGCAGCGAGGTAACCACCGACTCCTGCTTGGCCAATTGCTTGCGGAGCGACTCATTGTCGGCTTTGAACGGCGAGTCGTCCGGCTTGCAACTGCTGGTTGAGAGACAGAGCGCGATGGCTCCGATCCAGAGAAGCGACTGGTTCGATTGCGTCTTATGTTGCACGTCAGGTTCCTCCGGCTAATCCGCGCGATTATCCACGCTTCACGTCGACTTGTCCACGCTGGAATCCATGAATTGACCCTGCGTCCTGCAGGACGGTATGCTCGATTCATGATGACTCGCCTGGTCCTGTTCGTGATGGCGCTGCTCTGTGCGGATGTGCTGCTCGGTCTGTCGGGAGCGGTCACGGAATCGGACCGCATTCCAGCTGAAGATTACCCGCTCTACGATCAGGTGGTGACGAGCACGTTTCTCACGTCAGCCACACAGTTGGTCGTGATCGAACGGCTGACGCGGCTTCGTCTGTCTCCGGATCAGGAGGAGCCGACGACGATCGGAGTCTTTCAGGAGCAGGAGTATTTCGAGGGCGAACTGCCGTTGGATCTGATCCGGGCATTCATCTCGGTCAATCGGGCATCCAGCCGGCTCGAAGGGCGATTTCACTTTGGGGTCGGCTATCGGTTTGCCACGGGGGATCAGATTGAAGAGCCTGAAGTGTCTCTGGCCCGTCCCGTGACAGTGGCCCATGCCAGACAGGTTCAGGCCTCACCGCTGTTGGAGCGCCTGGCCTTTTCTCGCGTGGCTCGAAACGTCCGCAACGATCAGGCCTTGCAGTATGTCGAGGTCCTACGTCCCGATGGCAGCGGAGCGGGATTTCTCGTGTGGTTTCGTCGTCAAGGACAAACCTGGAGGCAGTTCGATACCGCCGTCGCTTGGACCATCCAGGTTGAGGAAGAGCAAGAGCAAGAGCCGGAAGGCGAACCGAACCTTGCGCCCTGAGGGGCGAGAACGATAGCATGCGAATATGACTCCGACCCTGATTCGAAAAACATTTTCTGTCCCGCCCCTCGGCTGCAATTGCTCGATCATCGGCGATCCGGTGACGAAGCAGGCGATCGTCGTCGATCCCGGCGGCGCGCATGAACGAATCTTGCGCGAGGTGCAGCAGCTTGGCTTGACGGTCACGCATATTCTCCATACCCATGCCCATTTCGACCATTTTCTCGCGTCCGGAGAAATGAAGAAGGCGACCGGGGCGGCGATCTGCCTGCATCAGGACGATCTTGAGCTCTGGAAGAATCTTGAAATGCAATGTCAGATGTTCGGCGTGGCCTACGTGCCGGTTCCGCTGCCGGATTACTGGATCAAGGATGAGGAGAAGCTGTTGGTCGGCCAGATGTCTGCGGTCGCCATCCATACGCCAGGCCACACTCCCGGCTCCATGAGCTTTCATTTCCCGAACGACAACATGGTTGTCGCTGGCGACACGCTCTTCCGCGGCAGCATCGGGCGGACCGATCTCTGGGGCGGGGACTTCGATACGATTGAGCGGTCGATTCGCGAGCGGCTCTACTCACTTCATGATGCGACGACGGTGGTGACGGGGCATGGCCCTGAGACTGAAATCGGAGTGGAGAAGGAGTCGAATCAGTTCTTCAGGATTTAGTTCGTGGCAGGCACAGGGTTATTCTTTTTCCATTCTGACGCGGAGCCGTTCGAGGCGTTTCTCGGTGGACTGTTTGATGAAGGCCATGTTCTCCGCGAGGTGTTGCTGGGCGTTGATTTTGCCTTCCTCGCGCCGCTTCAGTTGGGCCAGTCCAAACTGTGAGATCGAGGGGCCGTCTTCCTTGTTTAGCTCTTTCCAGACCGCTGCACATGTGGTCTGCTTGGTTGCGGGATACTTGTCGCAGGGCGGGTCGACAGCCCATGCGCTGCCCCAACTCACTCCCAGAAGCATCACGGCCAACAGCAGTGCGGTCATCGTTTGTTTCCTCGCGATATAAATGGCGCTTCGCAGCTCACCTCACGATAGCACAACTCAAGTGGTCTTGCAGACGATCGCCGCCTATGAACGGTCCGCTGGGGATTGTCTGGCTCGTTGGAGCAAGCGAAGGCTTCGCCGCCCTCCGTTACTGACTGAATGGCTCAGGCATCTCCCCGTCGATGCGAGGCTGCTGGATCTCGGTTGCGGGGGAGGGCAGGACGCGAGCAATCTTCGCCGGCGCGGCTATCGTGTTGTCGGTTTGGATCGTACCAAGGCGTTGCTCGCGGAGGGACGATGCCGGGATCCTTCGTTGCCGTTAGTCCTGGCCGATCTCCGCCAGCTCCCATTTCAAGCGATGTCGTTCGACGGCCTCTGGGCCGCCGCTTCGCTGATGCATCTCCCGAAACCGGTTGCACGGCGGGTCCTGATCGACCTGTGCCGTCTTGTTCGTCCAGGCGGCTTCTTGGCCGCGACGGTGACCTATGGCATGAAGAGCGGCATCGTGACGGACGGGTGGGTTCCCGGGCGCTACTTCGCTCGCTGGAGAAAGGACGAACTCGCTCGTGCGGTTCGGCGCGCCGGATGGGAAATCCTTGAACTAAAAATAATAACGAACTGCGAGCGTAAGGGACGGTGGCTGAATCTCCTTGCGCAGAAACTAGGCTAGCTCGGTCGGCTATTTCGATGTGGATGGGGCAGATTCTATGCGGCGTTCAAGCGTCAGGTAGATCTTGTCGTCGAAGGTATAGTAGCCGCCCTGGTCGATGTCGTTCATGATGCAAATGGGGGAAAAGAAAATGAAGCAGCCGAAAATGTCTCCGACGACCCACCAGGACCAGGTGCGATCGATTTTGAAGGAGGTCGGTTCATAGCCGTCTTTGACGACCTGCGCGAGGTGGTTGCCTTTGCGGCTGAGCGTGACGGTGCCCGGGGCTGTGAGGTGCAGATAGTCGTCGATGACGACCGTGCTTTCAGGCGGGTTGGTAAAAATGGTGACGGACTGCTTGTCGGAATGCATCCAGCTTCCGCAGCCTGAGAGCCCTCCGACGAGGGCGCAGAGGACGAGCCCACCTTGCCACCGTTTGCCGTGCCGCATCGTTCACCCCATTGAAATGTTCATCGCTTCGTTCACGTCGTGGAGGGTTGCTTTGGCGACTTCGCCGGCCCGGCGGCTGCCCTCTGTCACGATGTCGTTCAGGTATGCGGGATCTTTGCTCAGGACCGCCCGCGCGTCCCACATCGGCGTCATGCGTTCCACGACTCGATCGGCTACAAGCTTCTTGCAGTCGATGCAGCCGATGGCAGCGGTCCGGCATTCCGTATTAATCTGCTCCTGAATCATCGGCAATGAAAATATTTTGTGAAAATCGTACACAGGGCAGAGGTCCGGGTTCCCGGGGTCATGGCGACGGACGCGAGCGGGATCGGTGACCATCGTTTTGAGTTTTTGGCGCACGACCGGTTCGGCGTCGGAGAGGTTGATCGTGTTGCCGTAGCTCTTGCTCATCTTCCGGCCGTCCGTGCCGAGCACTTTCGGATACTTGGTCAGTTGTTCCATGGGCTCTGGGAACACCGGCTTGTAGAGGCTATTGAACCGGCGGGCCAGTTCTCTGGTGAGCTCCAAATGCGGGAGTTGGTCTTTCCCTACCGGCACGAAATCGGGTTTGTAGAGGAGAATATCCGCGGCTTGAAGGACCGGATAGCCGAGAAACCCGTAGGTGGTCATGTCGCGATCTGTAATCTCTTCCTGCTTTTCCTTGTAGGTCGGGTTCCGCTCCAGCCAGGAGACAGGCGTCATCATCGAGAGCAAGAGATGTAAGACTGCATGCTCGGGGATCCGCGATTGCACGAAGACCGTCGCTTTCGCGGGGTCGATGCCTGCGGCCAGCCAGTCGATCAATAACTCCCGGACGAATTCACGGATGCGGCTGGTGTCGGCATAGTTCGACGAGAGTGCATGCCAGTCCGCGACGAAGAAATAGCATTGGTAGTCGTTCTGAAGGCCTTTCCAGTTCTCCAACGCGCCGAGATAGTTGCCGAGATGGAGCAGCCCGCTCGGCTGCATGCCGCTGAGAACTCGTTTCTTGGGTGACGTCATGGTGTATTTCCTGTGCCGAGACCGATGGCGGTGGAGAGGATCGTGTTTGACAGACTGTGGGTCAAGGTGCCGGTGACGGTATGGATGAGGTGGATTTGTGGATCCAAGATGATCAATCCCATCAGGACGAACATGCCATAGGGCTCCACGCGCATGAGGGCCATCGCTGCAGTGGGCGGGAGCAGGCTCGTGAGAATCCTTCCGCCATCCAGGGGCGGCAGCGGCAGCAAGTTGAAGAGCATCAAGAGCACGTTGATCAAGACGGAGTAGACTGCCATTACGGCGATAGGCAGCAGCAGTTTACTGCGCCAGGTGTCCGGCGAGCCGGTCTCTCCCGACTTGGACCAGTAGTCTCCAACCGTGGGCTCGATCGACAGGAGGATGGCGAAGAGCAGGGCGCTCACGATGGCCAGCGCGAGATTCATGGCCGGGCCTGCGGCTGCGACGAGTGCCATGTCACGACGTGGTTGATGCATACAGCGGGGGTCGACGGGGACCGGTTTGGCCCACCCGAGGAAGAAGCCTCCCGGTATGGCCAGGCAGATCAGCGGCAGGATGATGGTGCCGAATGGGTCGATATGTGCCAGCGGGTTCATTGTGAGCCGGCCTTGGAGTTTGGCGGTGGAATCCCCGCATCGATAGGCGACCCACCCATGGGCATATTCGTGCAAGACCATGGCGAAGAGGAGTGGGAGCGCCATGTAGGAGATCGTATGCAGGATGTGGGGTAGGGAGTTCATGGGGTCGCTTTCTCAGTTTACCTGGTGGAATCGACCTCGTTTGATTTGCATGAGGAAGAGCGGCCGATTCAAGGTTCCGTCCGGTCCAAAGGCCGCCGGCCCCGTGAGGGAGGCGAGGTCCGGTTGGGTCAACAACTGGTCGCGGATGGCTTCGCCGGAGGTCGCGCCTTTTCGGATGGCGTCGATCACGAGTTTTGCAGCATCGTAGCCCTGTACGGCGAAGAGGGTCGGGTTGGTTTGAAATCGTTTTTTGTATCGTTCGACAAAATCCTGCACCCCGGAGTTGGGGCTGTCCACAAAGAAGCCGTCGACGAACACGGCTCCGTCGATCGACGAATCGGCCGTGCGGGCGAAGTCCGGCGAGTTCCACCCATTGGTGCCTAAGAAGGGCACTTTCATGTCGTGAAAATTGAGCTGGGCGGCGATGAGTCCGGCGTCGGCTGCGCGGCCTGGAATAAAGACCGCATCGAAGCCTGGCGTGTAGAGAATCTTCCTGTCCATCTTGGTCGGTTTTCCTGTCAGCTTGGTCTGATCGACCGGCACGGATAAACCATACCGTTTGAGATCTTCGGCTTTCATGTGCTTGAGCTGCGCACTCACGTCGGCCTCGCCCTCTTTGTAGGACTCGATGGCGATCACTTCCCCTTCGTGCTGGCGGACCTCTTGGGCGAACAGTCTGGCTAATTCGCGGCCGTAGGCCGTATCGGGATGCAGGATGCAGAACCGCCGGAAGCCCTGTTCCCCGATGGCATAGGCCGCGATGCGTTTGGCTTGGAGCTGATACGTGAGCGAGGTGCTGAATACATAGGAGCCGAGCCTCCTGACGTTGGGGACGGTCGCGGTCGGCGTGATCAAGGGGGTGTGGGCTCGCCCGGCTAGTTCAGCCATCACTGGCAAATGTTTGGACAAGAGCGGGCCGATGACGGCGAGGAGGCGATTGTTGCTCAGAAGTCCGGAGAAATCGTCTAAAAACGACGCTCGATCGGATTCGGAATCCTTGACAATGAGACCAATCGAGGGGACGCCGGCCTTGTCTTTATGTGCTTCCATGGCCAACTGGATGCCGTTGAGGGTTTCGGTGGCAAAGGGAGCGAGTTTTCCGGAGAGCGGCAACACCGAGGCGATGAAAAACTGATGGGACATGAGTTTGGCTTGGAGTGTCGTGAGCAGCTCCGAGGTGCCGGCCGCCTGCGGGTGTGTCGGGAAGCTTGAGAGAAATTGCTGGATTTGCCGGACGGCCTGGTGTTCTTCGCCCCGGCCGACATAGACGTCGATGAGGCGGAGCGAGGCGAGATCGCCGGGAAAGCTGCGAGGAAAGGTTTCCCGGATTCGTTCGAGAGGTTTGCGGTCCGATGTCTCGTTGACGAACTCGCGGATACGGGTCCTCGCGTCTTCCGCTTGGTCCTCGGTGCCCAACGCCATTTCATCGAGCCAGGCCTGGATGGCATGGATGGTGTCTTTTTTTTGCGCGTAGAAATCCCCACTTAGGCGCAGGGCTTCGCGTCTGGTGACGTCATCTTTCGAGAGGGTGCGGAGACTGGTCAGAATGGGGAGCGCCAGGTCGAGGTTGCCCATCGCCGCATGGGTACGGGCCTGCATGATCTTGCCGCGGTCTGAGACCTCGGACTCAGGAAACTCCGTCTGCAGTTGCTGCAAGTATTTGAGGGCCTCACCATACTGTTGTGACCCATAGAGGGCTGCGCCGAGCAGGAGATAGGTATCGTCGAGCAGGTCGGGTTTCGGCGAGGTCGTCAGGAAACGACGAAGGAGGGTGATGGCTTCCTCCGCCCGTTCTGTATCGATCAGGCGTTTCGCCTGGTTCAGGGTCGGATGGCTCGCCGTGGCAGGTGTTCCCGTTTGGGCATAGACCGCAGAGCTGAGCGCGAACCCCATTGGCCAGAACAGGGTGCAGGCAAGGGCGAGTGCCAGGCCCCGGCATGCCAAGAGGGGAGAGATGCGCTGTGGGGGCGTCGCTATCAACGGGCGGGCCATGGGCTCCTAGAGGGGTAACGGACTTGTGGTACGCAGGTGACTACTATCGGAAACCTTGTGGGGGTGTCAAGGAAAGTCCCGTATGGCTCGTTGTGTTCATGAGAGTGATTGGCTATCATCGAACCGATGATGTTGGACCCGCTGGTCGAGCGATACTTGCGCCATCTTCGAGTGGAAGGTGGTCTCTCCGTCAACACGATTGAAGCTTACCGACGCGATCTGAGTAAGTTCCATGCCTATGTGCATCGCACCGGCGCCGTATTGCTTCAACCGCTCACGCCGGCGATGCTGACGGGGTTTCTTCATTCGTTGCAGGAGGCCCGGTTGTCTCGCGCCTCCTCCGTCCGCTGTCTGTCGGCAATCCGCGGATGGTTCCGGTTCCTGATGCAGGAACGAATGATTGAGGAAAGCCCTGCCATCAGTCTGCCTGCGATCACTCGCGGCATTCGACTGCCCAAAACATTGTCGCAGCAGGATGTCACGGCGTTATTGGATCTGGTAGCAATCCCTACTCTTGAAGACCGACGTGATCGTGCGATGGTGGAGTTGCTCTATGCGACGGGGCTGCGCGTGTCTGAATTGGTGATGGCTGAAGTCGCACAGGTGAATCTTGATGTCGGCTATCTCCGGGTCACGGGCAAGGGGGCGAAGCAGCGCTTGGTGCCGATGGGCGAAGGGGCCAGGCAACTGCTGCAGGAGTATGTGGGTACCGTGCGGTCGGAGCTTCTCAAACAACGGACATCGCGGTATCTGTTTGTCTCAAGGCGTGGCGGTCCGCTGACGCGGCAAGCCTTTTGGAAATTATTGCGAGGGCGTGCGCAGCGAGCTGGGATCACACAGGTGATTTCACCGCACATGTTGCGGCATTCGTTTGCCACGCATCTGCTCGAAGGCGGGGCCGACCTTCGCTCTGTGCAGGTCATGCTCGGCCATGCCAATATTGTGACCACGCAGATTTATACCCATGTCGAGCGGGGACGTCTGAAGCGGGTGCATGACACCTATTTTCCCAGGACGGGCCGGCGGCCTGGACAGAAAAAATAACCGAAGAAGCCCCGATTCATGTGTGCGGAGCAGGTGATGGCTAAAAAATGCAAGAAGAGTGCGAGATTCGGTTGACATGGGGAGGTGGACTTGGTAGCATCCCGCCCAGCTTGTTAAGAAAATCGGGCGGATAGCTCAGTTGGCAGAGCGCCACCTTTACACGGTGGATGTCGCAGGTTCGATCCCTGTTCCGCCTACCAGGGAATTGCTGGGTTAAGGGGACAGGATAGATACGATACGAAGAATTAAGAACTTCAGACGGGACCAACCGCTAGATATCGTCTTGTCATTTACATCTTCCGCTATACGTTGAGTTTCGAGGGGCCGTCGTTCAGCTGGTTAGGACGCCAGATTGTCAATCTGGAGGTCGCGGGTTCAAATCCCGTCGGCCCCGCCAATTTTCCCCGGTGAGTGTGTGGGCTTCGTAGGCAGGAGGGTGAGTACTTCCTAGAGTCGGGAAAGGTTATCGCTGCATGTTTCAGACAGGTCTATCCGGACTGGTCGGCTCGCTTGGTTCGGTGTCGAAAATCGTTCTCTTACTCCTGTTCGTATTCTCCGTCATCTCCTGGGCCGTAATTTTCTCCAAATGGCGAGCCTTCCGCGTGGCCGATCGAGAGGATCGACGGTTTCTTGCGCTCTTAGCCAAAACACACGACCTCGACGAGTTGTATCGGCAAGTCCGGCGAATCGAGGGGAGTCCCAGTGCCGCCGTGTTCGAAGGCGTGATGGAGCGTGTGGGGTCCGGGCGAACCGAGGGCCGGAACGGCTTCAGCGCGGGACCGGTCGATCAACATGTGATTGAACGGACAGCAGCCCATCTCGGGCAAAGCCAGCTCTCGCGGCTTGAGACCTATCTCCCCTTTCTTGCCACGACGGGAAATATTACGCCCTTTGTCGGACTCCTCGGGACCGTGATGGGAATCATCGACGCGTTTCGTGAGATCGGCACGCAAGGGACCGCCAGTATTTCTGCTGTCGCTCCCGGTGTGGCGGAGGCTCTCGTCGCGACGGCAGCCGGCCTGTTCACCGCCATTCCCGCCGTCATCGCCTATAACTACTTTCTCATTCGGATTCGCAATACGGCATTCCGGTTGGATTCGGTAACCATCGAGCTTCTGGCCTCCCTCGCGACTGCTGCATCTAAACCGAAACCTGCTCCCGTCGGAGCTCAAGGATGACCCTTGAGTCTCGGCACCGCCGGTTTCTGGCCGAAATCAATGTGATCCCTCTCGTCGACGTGGTCCTCGTCCTGCTGGTGATTTTTATGGTCACGGCGCCGATGTTGTATCGAGGGATGGACATCAAGCTGCCGACCTCTGCCACGAATACGATCAAGCCGGAAATGCGCACGGTGCTCACAATCGAAAAAGACCAGCGGCTCTATCTCGACAAAGATCCGGTCGGCGTGGCCCAGCTGGAACAGAAATTGAAGTTGTTGAAGCGGGACCACCCCGATGTGTCGCTGTATCTGAGGGCGGATCGCGATGTGCCCTATGGTATCGTCGTTCAAGTCATGGACGGCGTGAAAAAAGCCGGAATCGAGAAGATCGGGATGGTGACGGAACCGGCCGGCCCCGAGCATGTGTCTGCGCCGCAAGTCCCGCGTCTTCCGCCGCGAAAGAATTGATGCACCGTGCGTAAGGGGGCTGGTTATTATGACGTTCCAGACGTCGGTCCAGTCGAGTTCGTGGTTCGAGCGGGACGAATCCAGTATGAGCGCTCGCCTCAAGCGAACGCTGGCGTTGTCGCTTGGCCTGCATGTTGCGCTATTGCTTGTGATCACGGGGCTCAGACTTCCACAGCACGGTGAACGCCCATTGACGTCGGTGGAAGTCTCGTTGGTCAGTTTGCCGGCACCTGTGAGGCCGGCTGAGCCGTCGAAGCCGGTTGAGTCAGCGAAAACTGCAGATCAGAAACCGGTCCCTGCGCCATTGGTTAAGACGATGACCGCACGGGCAGCCCCTTCCGTTGCGCCTCCGAAGGGCGAGGTGAGGAGGGATCTGCTCCGGGATCTTCAGCTCCCGCCGGATGCACCGAAGTTCGGCGATTTGAGCCCTGCAAAAAAAATAGCAGCGCAATCCCAACAGGCGGCGAAAGTGAAGGCCCTCGATATCCCTCGTGTCCCCGATGTGGCGCCAGACCCGGCCGCCAAGATTTCGCAGCGGTCTTCAGTCAGCGACGATTTGAATCGTGAATTAGAAGAAGAGCTGAAAAAGATTAAACAGTTTCAGCCCGCAGCGAAGCTGGATATCCCGAAAGACGTGAAGCCGAGCGAGGCGCCGGTGAAACCGGCTCCTCAGCAAGAGGCAAAAGTCTCGTCGGTGAAGACCCCGGATACGGCGCTGAAGATTTCCGGTACGACCGGGTCGAATCCCTATTGGGCTCGCGTGCAGGCTGTCATCAGCAGTCATTGGGAGCCGCCGCCGATCGATATGGCAGGACAGACCTATACCATGGTCGTGAAGTTTCGGCTGCAACGGGATGGAACGATCAAAGACGTGGTCGTGCAACAGTCGTCAGGGAATGCCTACTATGATCTGGCAGGCCAGCGCGCCGTGTTGAAGCCACGAATGGTCCCGGCCTTTCCCGCCGATATGACAGACAGCTATAAGGATATCGAGATGGTCTTTCGAGTGGGAGAATCGGCCGGATGACACAGGTGAAATTGATCAGTGCGTTGGTCGGCGGGCTTCTGCTGATGGCCGGTGCGATCGGTATTCTGGAGTCCGGCGCGGCAGATGTCTTCCTGGAGGCCACGCGCCCGGACTTTCAGAAAATATCGCTGGCTGTTGCGGGGATACACAATGCCGGAGGCCCCGATTGGTTGGGGGGACGGATCGAAGAAGTCCTCAAGAAAGATGTGAAACGCTCCTTGGTCTTTGATTTATTGGATCTGCCCAGTCTTGGGATTAAGACGTTTGATATCGGCAACGGGACGGAAGCCGGTTCTAAGGCCGTATTTAAACAGGCAGCCGAGAAGGGTGTCTCGGTGTTGGTTTGGGGAAAAGCGGGCCTGAAGGAGGCAGATAAAGACGCCGACGTGAACATGGAAGGCTTCGTCTATGACAGCGGCAGCGACGAAGTCGTGGGGGGGAAGCGGTATGCAGGATCCCCCTCAGTGGTGCGACTGATGGCGCATCGCTTTGCCGACGAACTCGTGTTTCGTTACACGGGTGAGCCTGGTATTGCGCGGACGAAGATTGCCTACGTGGCCGAACATGGGTCTGCCCGAGAGTTGTTCGTGATGGATTATGATGGGTATGATACGCGCCAGTTGACGGCCGACGGGTTTCTGAATCTCATGCCGCGATGGTCTCCGGATCGCCGTTTTCTCGTGTTTACGGCCTATCGCAACCGGAATACGCAGGACATCGATATGATCGAGTTGGCGACGGGCAAGCGATGGACCGTGATTTCCCTGGGGGGGCTGAATATTACTCCGGCGTTGTCTCCTGATGGAAACTTCCTGGCGTTTGCCTCCAGCCACGAAGGCAATTCCGATCTCTATCGGTTGGATACCAGGACGAAAGCGATTCAACGCCTGACATCAAATCCCTCCGGTGACTTGTCGCCCTCCTGGTCTCCGAACGGGAGAGAGCTGGTGTTTGTGTCGGATCGAGGGGGCGGGCCACAGCTGTTCCTGATGGGGGCAGACGGATCGAACGTGCGTCGCCTGACGTTTGAAGGCGACTATAATGCGGCACCGGTCTGGTCGCCGCGCGGCAACTGGATTGCCTATGTCTGCCGGGCTCGCCGGGAGTATAAGCTCTGCCTCATTTCGCCCGACGGACAGAAGCGGATGCAATTGACGACAGGACCGGGCGTCGACGATTCCCCCTCCTGGTCTCCGGATGGCCGGCATCTGGTGTTCAGTTCGACGGCCGATGGCAAGAGCCACATTTATATGATCAATGCCGATGGGAAGGATATCGAGCGGCTGACATTTGAAGGGACGCACAATAGCGCGCCCTCCTGGTCTCCGGCATCGTGAGGTGACCGTACTCGCGAGAATGAATACAGGCCAACTATTGAGATGATTAACTTAGAAAGAGGAGAGCGATCTATGACGAAGACATTAGGTATCTACGGTATCACGTTGGTGGCGAGTATGGCATTCATCGGGATGCCTGGCTGTTCCAAGAAGTCTGTGCAATCGGGCGGCGACTCCCAGGCCACGCAAGGTATGGCGAAGGGGGGGAGCGTAGGAAGTTCAGATAGTTCTAAGTCTGGGGTGGGGAGCTTCCCAGACACGAGCCTTCAGTCCGGTGGCGGCGGACTTCAAGGGATCAACAAGAATCCTTCGGAAGAGCGAGTCGGTGGCGGTACGTTGTTGGCTAAAGTCGATCCTTCCGGCAGCGCCGGGCGGCAAATGGATGAAATCCGTGCCGAGCAGGCGGCTTCGGCTGCAGCAGGCTTGCGAGATGTATTTTTCGCCTACGATAGCTGGACCATTTCCGAGGATGGGCGCCAAGCGCTGAGCCGCGATGCCGAATGGATGAAGTCCAACTCAAGCGCGCAGATCAAGGTCGAGGGACATTGTGACGAACGCGGGACCTCCGCCTACAACCTGGTCCTCGGAGAGAAGCGAGCGAAAGCGGCGCGGAACTATCTGGTCGAACTCGGGGTCGGCGCCAATCGTTTGTCCGTGGTGTCGTACGGGAAAGAGCGACCCTCCTGCAATGAACATACGGAGGCCTGCTATCAGCAGAACCGGCGCGGACATCTTTCGTTAAAGACCGGGAAGTAAGCGTCGTATTCGTTGTTGCGATGGGTGAGACTTCGTTGTCCATGACGCGAGTGCAGGGAATTCCTTTATCATAGTGGGTGAAACAATGTGGAACCATTCGGATACAAGGGGAGCCTGGACGACGATCAGTCTGATCTGTGCGTTGCTGTCGCCTGGCTGCGTTGCGCAAGAAGCTGATCTTAAACGGACGGAAAAGAATCTTCAGCAGCGCATCAAGCAGACGAGCGATGAGTCGGCGCAGACCCGTGCGCGACAGAGTCAGGAGATTTCGGTGCTTCGGGAGCAGGAGCTGCCGCAGTTGCGGGGTGAATTGGAGCGGGCATTACATCAGGCCCAGGAGCTCCAGGGTAAGCAGGAGGACCTGAAGCAACGTTCGGGGGTACTTGAACAGCAAACCAAGAAGTTGGAACAGCTGGCGGGCAAACTGGATACAGACAACGCCAATCGTTATGCGCAGGTTCGTGAAAGTTTGAATGCCCAGGATGTGAAGACCAAAGCGGACCGTGACCAGTTCAGAACCGAGATGAACAGCCGTCTCGACGACGTCAATAAGCAGATGGAGATTCTGCGAAAAGAACTGATCGAGGCCGTGCAGAAGACCAACAGCGCACTCATGAAGAATGTGGATGCCCGTCTTGAGGAGCAGCGTAAGGCTGCGGCGGACAGTCAAAACCGCCAGGACCAACTGGCCGCCAAGTTCGCGCAGTTCAGTCAGTCCTTGACGGGGTTCAAGGATTCGCTGACGGGATTGAGCGAGCGAGTCAGTCAAGAAGAGCAGACGAATAAAGCCTCGACGACCCATATCAACGAGATGAATAAATCCGTGACCAGTCACTTAGGCGAGGTCAATAAGAGCGTCGCGTCTGTTGCGCAGAAGTTCGCGGCTCGTTTCGATGAGCAGGACCGTCGTCTGGATGCACTCTCCACAGCCGTCGATCAGGCCGCCCAGAACACACATGTGCGTGGGGGGAACAAGGCCGGGGCCCGTCAATCAGCGTCGAAGCCGGCCCCTCGATCGGCGCCGATGCCTTCGTCTGATACCACAAAAGTTGAGCCGGTTACGCCGTCGGCAGCACTTCCTGTGCAGGCTGAGGCGGCGGCATCGACAAGCGAATCTGAGGAGTCGCCGCGTCCACAAGTCAGCCAGAGTGGGGAGCATTCCGACAAACTTGAGTACGAACGGCTACTGGCCCTCTTTCGTGATGGGGATCTCGATGGAGCCCGACAGGGGTTTGCCGCATTTTTGCGGGACTATCCAAGCTCGGATCTGTCCCCCAACGCGCGGTATTGGCTCGGTGAGTCGCACTACGGCAAGAAGGATTACCGGCAGGCGATCGATTCGTACGATCGTGTCGAACTGGATTTTCCCCAGAGCGAGAAAGTCCCGGCCGCGATCTTAAAGAAGGGCTATGCCTACTTGGCGATGAAAGATAAGAAGCGCGCCTCTTCGGCCTTCAAACAGGTGGTAACGTTGTATCCACGGAGTCCTGAGGCAGGTAAAGCGTCCGATAAACTATCCCAGTTGAAGGAGTCGCGATAACCGTGATGTACAAGAAAACCGGATTTGTGCGATCGGGTGTGATGATGGCCTTGGCAGGCCTGTTGCTCGCCGGATGTGCCAAACATGCGGACTTTGTCGAGCTGCGTGACAATTTGGCAACGGTGTCGAAGTCGCAAGATCAGGATCAAAAACGGTTAGATGCCCTGCAACGACGTTTGGAGTCGCTGGAACGGGTGAAGGATAGCGAATCGGCCAAGCCGAAGGTTGATCCGAAAATCGATGAGTTGTCTGCCCGGATCCAGAAAATGGAAAACCGGATGGCGGCCAAATCAGAGGAGATACCGAGTGTTCCGGCTGCGCCCAAGATGGACCCGGTTCCGGGAGAGCCGGCCCGTCCCTCCAAACCGCAGAAGCCCGCGTCGGCATCGGATGTGCCGACGATGATGCCCGGTGTTCCGACGATTACCCCGACGTCGGCGTTCAATCTGGCGTACAACGATTATCTCAATGGGAAATACGATCTTGCCGTGGCGGGCTTTCAGCGATTTGTGAAAGACTTCCCTGGCACGTCGCTGACGCCGAACGGCTATTACTGGCTGGGGGAGTCGTCCTATCAGCAGAAAGACTATGTGCGCGCGATCCAAGCGTTCGAGTATCTTACGACAGAGTTTCCGGGAAATGAGAAGGTGCCTGCAGCGCTCTTCAAGTCAGGGCTTGCGGCGGGAGAGACCGGAGATCTCGTGAAATCGAAGAAGCATCTCAAACGCGTCATCGAAGAGTTTCCTACGTCGGACGAGGCGAAGTTGGCCAAGAGCAAGCTCGCCGAAATTCGATGACCGGACGGTTCTCGAAACCGTTCGCCGGCGCGCCCTTGTTGCCGGCGTCCCCTGGAGCCTAGCCCCATGCCCGCGGCCAGTTGCACCGCCAAAATCCAGGTTCTTCCAGACGATGTGATCAGCCGCATCGCGGCCGGCGAGGTCGTCGAGCGCCCTGCCGCCGTCGTCAAAGAGTTGCTGGAGAATAGTCTCGATGCCGGCGGCCTGCATATCACGATCGATGTGAAAGATGGCGGGCTGGCCCTCATTCGTGTGACGGATGATGGAGAGGGCATCAGCCGTGCGGACCTTCCCCGTGCCTTCGAGCGGCATGCCACCAGCAAGCTCCGGTCAGATCGGGATCTGGCCTCGGTGACGACGATGGGTTTTCGCGGCGAGGCCCTTCCGAGCATCGCGTCCGTGTCTCACGTGCTGGTGACGACGTCGACCAGGCAGGATACGGTGGGCGCACAGCTCACCCTGATCGCAGGAGCGGGCAGCGCAATTCTCGATGCGCCTGCCGTGCCCGGCACCAGGATCGAAGTCTCCAACCTGTTTTTCAATCAACCGGCGAGAAAGAAGTTCCTCAAGACGACCACAACCGAGTTTTCCCATATCAATCATGCCGTGCAGCTTGCAGGTCTGGCCTGGCCGTCGGTGCATTTTCGTCTTACCCATAACGGCCAAGAGATCCTCAATTACCCCGCTGTGGCATCGGATCGGGATCGAATCCTCCAAGTCTATCGTCCGGCGTTTCTCGACCGAACCATTGAGGTGAGGGGCCGGGCAGGAGGCCTCTCGATTCGCGGCGTCATGGTCGATCCTGTTCATGCACGATCCTCGAAGATGCCGCAGGAATTGTTTGTGAACCGGCGTCCGGTCCGTAACGCAACCGTATTTCATGCGGTCATGGATGGGTATGGATCGTTTCTTCCCAAGGGATCACACCCGACGTTCGTCCTCTTTTTGGATATCGAGCCGGATCGACTGGATGTCAACGTGCATCCCACGAAGAAGGAAGTCCGTTTCGCTGACACAGAATCGCTCCATCAGTTGGTGCGCCAGTCCGTCCGTCATGCACTCGGCGGTTCCGAACGGACGGCCACGGTGGGTCTCGCGCCGACAGGGCTGTCGGAGAAGGCCCCGGAGTTCGTTCCCACGGTCGGGCGAGAGGCTTCCTCCTTTCAGAGCTCTCGTCAGGCCGCACCGATATCAGGTTCTACGCGGGATTCCAGAATTCCTTCGAATGACGCTATCCTCCGATCCGGCAGCATTGAGGGAAGTCAGTTGGCCTTTGCTCATGAGGCAGTTGCCGACTATCAGCGGACAGAGAAACCCCTCATCGTGCCGTTTGGACAAATTCGTCGGACCTATCTCGTGGCGCAGGTGGGTGAAGAACTCCAAGTGATCGATCAGCATACGGCGCACGAGCGTGTCCTCTTCCAACGGCTGTGGCGGGGCTGGCAAAGCCGGAACATCCCGTCGCAGCCGCTCTTGATTCCGGAGCTGATCGAGCTGTCAGCCACCCAGAGCACGTTGTTACTGAAGCGTGGTGATGACCTGGAGAAGCTCGGCCTCTTGATTGAGCCGTTTGGTGCCACGGCTGTGGCGATTCGCGGCGTGCCGGTTGGCCTTGGCAAGGTGGATATGTCGGCGTTGGTGGAGGATCTGCTTGACGATGTGACCGAATGGGACAAGGTTCCGTCGCTGGACTTGCGGGTACAGCCCGTGCTGGCGTCTCTTGCCTGCCATGGGGCGGTGCGAGCCGGACGAACCATGGCGCTTCCTGAAATTCAACAGCTGATTCAGGATTGGGTGGAGGAGGGCTTGATCACGACGTGCCCGCATGGGCGCCGCACCGCGTTTCGCCTTTCGACCGATGAACTCGCCAAGCTGTTCGGCCGGGTTGGATGGACATGATGGCTATTCCGACTCGGGTGATACATCGTCTGTCCGACAGACATGTCCGTTGTAAGCCTGTGGTCGTGATTCTTGGACCGACTGCTGTTGGGAAGAGCCGTGTTGCGGTCGAGGTCGCGAAGGCGTTCGAAACCGAAGTGCTCACAGCAGATTCCCGGCAAGTCTATCGCGGGATGGATATCGGGACGGACAAGCCGGCCCAGGAGGAGCGCCAGGCGGTTCCTCACCGTCTGATCGATCTCGTCAATCCCGATGAACCGTTTAATGCAGGATTGTATCGCGGTCAGGCGGTCGATGAGATCGATCGTCTCTATCGGGATCACCGCCTTCCCCTGGTGGTGGGTGGCACAGGGCTCTACGTGCGGACCCTTCTCAAGGGCTTGTGCGATGCCCCACTGGCCGATCCAATTCTGCGGGCGGCCTTGAGGCAGGAGGCAAAGGAGCAGGGGCTCGATCGCCTCTACGCGCGACTCATAGGCGTTGACCCTGTGGCTGCGGCTCGGCTGCATCCACGCGATGAATCGAAAGTCATCCGTGCACTGGAGGTGTACCAGCTGTCTGGACGGCGCATGTCGGAGTTTCAGCAGGAGCATGCGTTTGCCGAGCGGCCATTTTGCTCGTTGATCATCGGCCTGAATCGTGACCGCGATGCGTTGTATCGGCGTATCGAGGAGCGAATCGATTGGCAACTGGCTCATGGTTTGATAGAAGAGACGACACACCTTCTCTCCCTGGGGTATCAGCGTGACAGCTCGGCCATGAAGGGCTTGGGGTATCGACAGGTGGCCGAGCACTTGGCCGGCGAGTACGATACGGCGGAGATGGTTCGTCGCTTCAAACGGGACACGAGACATTTTTCCAAGCGACAAATGACCTGGTTTCGAAAGGAGCCGGGAGTGCAGTGGCTGACGATCGAGCATTCGGAATCTGTCGCGCATACGGCTGAGTTGGTGATTGGGCAGGTCGAACGATTTCTTCTGACACTTGAGGGCCAGGCATGAGACGACAGGGACCGGGTACGCGCGCAGACATCGGGATCATTGGCGGTAGCGGGCTCTACGATATCGAAGGGCTTCGGAAGGTGAAGGAGCTCGCAGTCAAAACCCCCTTCGGGGCTCCCTCCGACAAGTTGATCCTCGGCGAGCTGGACGGAATTCGTATTGCGTTTCTCTCACGGCATGGACGAGGCCATCGGATCAATCCGTCCGAAATCAACTACCGCGCGAATATCTATGCCTTGAAGTCGCTCGGGGTGAGTCGGGTGATTTCTGTGAGTGCCGTTGGGAGTATGAAGGAGTCGATCAAGCCGGGAGACGTGGTGCTGCCCGATCAATTCATCGATCTTACCAAGCGGCGGGTGTCGACCTTCTTTGAGGGAGGAATTGTCGCGCATGTGGCGTTTGGCGATCCAGTCTGTGCCTCGCTTGGTGCGGCATTGCTGGAGGCGACCCGCGCGGTTGGCGCCACGGTGCATCAGGGAGGTGTCTACCTGTGCATCGAAGGGCCGCAATTCTCGACGAAAGGGGAGTCCAGGCTGTATCGTCAGTGGGGTGCGAGCGTCATCGGCATGACGAATCTTCCTGAGGCCAAGCTGGCACGCGAGGCAGAGCTCTGTTATGCCACAGTGGCCTTGGCGACCGATTACGATTGTTGGCATGAGACGGAAGAGGCCGTCACCGTCGAAGGCATCCTGGCGACGCTCCGCCAGAATGTCATGCTGGCCAAGCAACTGTTGCGGACGGTGATGCCTGCGGTGGCAGCCGTCACATCGTGCCGCTGTCAACGCGCGTTGCAGGATGCCATTATTACGGCGCCAGATCGGATGCCGGTCGCGCTCAGGAGGAAGCTGGCTTTATTGATAGATCGGGCTGTTCCAGTGAAGAAAGGAACTCGGTGAACTATGGGGAAGTTGCTTGTGGTCGGGTCGGTCGCGCTTGATACGGTGAAGACACCCTTCGGAGAAGTCAGTGAGGTTCTGGGAGGGTCGGCCACCTATTTTTCGACGGCGGCCAGTTACTTTACCAGCGTGGATCTTATCGCTGTTGTGGGGGAAGACTTTCCTCCGCAGCATCTGGCGTTCCTCAAGAGCCGTGGTATCGATGTGACGGGGTTGGAGCGGCGGCCGGGAGAGACCTTTCGCTGGAAGGGGGAATACACACATCAGCTGAACGAAGCGCATACGCTCGACACGAAGCTCAACGTCTTCGAAACGTTTCGCCCCAAGATCCCTGAGGCCTACCGATCCCCGGATCTTTTATTCTTGGGCAACATCGATCCCGAGCTCCAGTTGGATGTCTTGCAGAAACTTCCGCGTCCGCCCCTCGTCGCGTGCGATACGATGAATTTCTGGATCAACGGCAAGCGGGAGGCGCTGTGGCGGGTCTTGGAGAAGGTCGATATCCTCATCATTAACGATGGGGAGGCTCGGGCACTCGGCGAACATACGAATCTTGTGAAGGTTGCACAGAAAATACTGGCACGCGGGCCCAAGCATCTCATCATCAAGCGTGGGGAATATGGGGTCTTGATGTTCAATCAGAAGCAGGTGTTTGGAGCTCCGGCCTTTCCGCTTGAAGATGTGCGCGATCCAACCGGTGCAGGGGATACCTTTGCCGGCGGATTTTTGGGCTATCTGACGGCGACCGGCAATCGCTCGGTCGAGGCGTTCAAACAGGCTATTATCTTCGGAAGCGTGATGGCGTCATTTACCGTAGAAGCCTTTAGTCTTGACCGTTTGCGAATCCTGGACTACAAAGAGGTGCAAGACCGTTTTCGAGCCTTTAAGCAGTTGACCCATTTCGAGGACATTTCGTGACGAATATGGCTTCCGTCGTTCCTATTGTTCGAGTACGGATATGTTCACTGGTCGCCTTGGGTCTGGTGATCGGATGGCTGCCAGGCTGTGCAACTTCTGAAGAGTCGATGCAGAAATCAAAAGGCTATTACCAGGAAGGTATCGCGAGCCTGGAATATGATCAGCAGAAGGCCTATGTATCGTTTCAGAAGGCGTTGAAGCTGGACCCTGGTAACAAGGAAGCGCGATATGGGCTCGGCCATATTTTGGCGGTGCAGGGGAAATTGCCTCAAGCGGAAGAAGAGCTCAGGGCTGCGACAGCGCTTGATGAGAATTACTCAGAGGCCTACACCTATCTCGGTCAGGTCCTGCAGAAGCAGGGGCGATGGAAGGACGCGATTGCATCGTTTCATCAGGCATTAGCCAATCCCGTCTATACGACCCCGGATCTGGCCCGATTCCATCTCGGTCGGTCGCTGGCTCACGAGGGCGACTATCAAGGCGCGATGGAAGCGTTCGAAGATGCTTTAGTGGTCAGTCCGCCGAATGTTCCCCCCGCCTTGTTAAATTTGGAGCTGGGACGGGCCTATCACAAACTTGGATTCGAGCAGCGTTCGAAGGACACGCTGATCAAGGTGACGACGCTCGATAAGGGCGGCGAGTATGCCGCAGCCGCGAAAGAACTGCTGACACGGCTCAAGCCGTAGAGAGATACCTATGGAATCGATCGGCGAATTTTTCAAACAGGTGCGAGAGACCAAGGGGCTCACAATCGACGAGGTCGCGGCCAAAACGCGAATTCGAACCGATTTTGTGAAGGCGTTGGAAGATGGGAATTTTGCCAAGCTGCCCGATCAGGTGTTTGCGCGAGGTTTTGTCCGGTCCTATGCCAGATCTCTCGGCCTCGATGAAGAGGATGCGATCCACCGATTTGTGCAATCGGCTGGCGCTTTTTACGACAAGCAAATCGAACGAGAGCGGTTGAAAGTCCGGCAGGCGGAAGAAGAGCGGAAGCGGCAATCGAATCGAAAGGCCGTCGCGGTTGCTATCGGCATTGCGATTTTCACGCTCATTTTTCTCTTGAGCCGTGAGCAGTCGTCGCTTCTGGTGCGCCGTTCGAGCTCAGATCTTCCGGCTTCTTCCTCCAAGCGGACGATTCAACCGGCTCAGGAAACTCAGGCCCTGCCACCGCCAAGCCCGCAGGCAGAAGCGGTTTCTCCATCAGCCGCTAAGGCTAAATCGGGGGAGTCCCCTCTCGTGCCAGCCAAGACAGGCACGGGAAGTACTGTTGGGCCAGTGGCTGGAGCCGTGCCGCTGACTTCATCGATGCCCGAGTCGACCGCCCCTGCCCCCTCCTCGTTGGGGAGCGATGGGCCATTGGGAGGGATTTCGCTCGAAGGGACCGGGACCACGGACGGACAGTTGGTGTTAGATCTTGAGGCAACAGAACTAAGTTGGGTCGTGGTCCAAATCGATGGTGGTAGTCCTCAAGAGGCCTTGCTCCGACCAGGTGAAAAGGGCAGATGGAAGGGGCAGGATCAGTTTATCCTGACGTTGGGTAACGCCGGAGGGGTGAAAGCCGAGCTCAATGGCAAGCCACAAAAACCATTCGGCCCGAGTGGTAAAGTCGCTCGCGATATCGTGGTCAAGCGCTAACGGCCCTCAAGTTGTTGTCTTTTTTATTGGTTCACCCCATTCACACCTCGGTTCCGTGAGAGACGGACGTAGCTGACGAGAAGCTACGAGGCTTCGGCATACTCGATCGATTGATGGGGCATCGCAGTAGGGACTGAGGCGCAATGGTGTCACCATTTTAAGGCGTCCAAGATCTCTGAGATCGTACCTATCATAACTAGCTGGAATATCATGCATCACAGAATGTGCACTCTGGCACGGGCTTTGAGTAGTCTCTGGTAGAACGGACGATTGCCAGTGGAACCAAAGTGAGTATGAAGTGAGGCGCGAGGCCGTGAGAAATTCGCGGAGCGGGAAGGGGTCGGTCTCGAGTTGGAATGCTTGACATGGGTGGAAGGCAGTTGTTATATTCGCCGGCGTTTTGTCGACTTTACATGGATCTTTGAGCCAGAGGCCGAGTTCACGTGCGGTGGTTAAACACAAAGGAGGACGTCTGATGGGGTATTTCTCTAAGTTCCTGGGAATCAGCGCAGCGCTGATGATGTTGTCGGTCTCAGTGGTCGGAGCCGAGGAGCGCGAGCCGCTGAAGCCCCGCGTTCCGGCGGATCAGATGAGCGATGCAAAGGCGATGAAGAATCCAGTTGCCGCGACTCCTGAGAATATCGCCAAAGGGAAGGCATTGTTCGAGGGGAAGGGCACCTGCTTCAATTGTCATGGCAAAGAAGGAAATGGCCAGGGCCCGGCCGGTGCGATTTTGAACCCGAGCCCCCGCGATTTCACGAACTGCAAGTTCCACAAGAAGCGGAAAGACGGAGAGCTCTTCTGGGTGATCAAGAACGGCAGCGCAGGAACAGGGATGGTCTCCCTGATCCCGGCCGCGATCAACGAGGAAGAAGCCTGGATGATCATCAACTACGAGCGGAGCTTCTGCAAAGGCGAGTAATTTCGCCTGAGCGTGAGTGTAAGAGGGTGGAGGAGCGAATCCTCCACCCTCTTTTTTTGTCCGCTGATCGTGCCATCCTATTTCGTCGAGCCCGTGCGGAAGGCAACGCCGCATCTCACGTATGACGGCCATGCATAGGCTGTGAGCATGACGCTCATGAACAGTATGTCGAGGTCTGCCGGGATCTGATTGCCGGTAAGGCGTGCGATTGCTTCTAGCGAGCGACCGTTCCCTGGATCGAGGCTGGCTTGGTCAATATCAAGGCTGCGGAAGGATCGGCTGAGCGGATAGGCGGCGCAATTATAGGGCGTTGTTCCTGGCCCATGTGAGTCTTTGAGGCCCACAATACTTTCTGGCTGAGATAGGCCACCGTTTCGCCGACGGTCACGTCGCCATCCCGATTCGTATCGGCTTCGCCGCGCAGTGCCCGCAGCAGATAGTAGGTGAACAGCCCATGCCGATGTTCGTCGTCTTCTAACCCACGTCCGATCCCGCTGGTTCCGATGACATGGAGCGTCGAACTCCCCGGAGGATTCCACTGCGGGGGGGCGGCCTTGGTTTTGCCCTCAGCCCCCATTCTGGACACAATGCCATCGAACAGAAATATCGTCTGTTTCGCTTTGAGGCGGGAGAGCGCTGCCTCCAAATCCTTGAACGGGTAGGCTCGTGAGGTGCTTGTGGCGGTCCCATCGTATGGCACCAGGAATGTGTCTCCCGTCGCAGAGACCGAGGCCAGACCGGCGAAATAGACAATGACAACCGCATCCTTGCTCATATGAGGCGGCAACCAATCTAACAGGGCTTCGTCAATATCAGGACGGAGCGCCTTCCAATCTTGTAACAGCCGAATATTGGAGGCCGGTAAGCCGCCGAGAGATTGAAAATAGGTTGAGACCATTTCGGCATCCAAGGAGGCAAATTTGCGAGAGGGGACTTGCTGGTCTCGATAGGATCCGATCCCGATTGAGAGCAAATAGGTGTGGGGCTGATGAAATCCCGCGGTCACAGCAGGGATCTGATCCACGTCGTCTGTTTTGATGCCAGTGGGTTGGATCGAGAGGGTCAGGGTTTGAATCGGCGGTTGAGTCCTGGCTCCTGATTCAGACACTGCCACCTGGACCTCGGCCTTCTGCTGTTGGACGGCTTGCGGCAACGTCGCCACAAATTCGATCGAGCGGGATTGGCCTGGTTGCAGTCGTCCGACCGCCAGCGTGGTGACCGGAAATTGGGCGAGCAACGAGGCGGTTCCCGTTAAGGTCGCCGTGACACCCTGAAGCTCAGGCTCTCCTCCGTTTACGAGATCGATGCGGACTCGAATCCGTTCGCCTCCCTCAAAAACTAAATTACTGTTCTCGTCCAGCACGGTGGCTTTAAACGAAAGTGCCGAAGGGATGCCTTTGGTTGGTAGAGTCGCCGGTGATGGAGCTGGTTTGGTTGGTAAGACTGCCACTGTGGCGGGCGCCTGGCCACCAGCCCCAGTCAATTGGGTCCTGGCTGCTCGAATGAATTGCGTCGCCAGGGCAACTCCGGCGTCGTGCACGAATTCCCCCATGTTGCCGTAGTCGCAACGGCGTTGGGTTGGTTCCAGAATGAGGCGCTGATTGTGCGTGATCGAAATGGTCTGCTGGCTCAGCTCTTTTCCCGCGGCATTTTTAAAGGTCAAGAGTGCTTCGAGAACCATGTCGGCCGGCACGCGGTCATAGACACTGTCCGCCCAAAGTTTGAGGCCTGAACGTTGGAGGGTGACCAGGATCTCCGTGTCTGGCGTCACCGGCGCGGCCACTCCCCCGGTGACGGTCACGGCCGTAAAGTTTTGGGCCGCTGCGTCGATGAGGATGGATTCCGTTTCCTCACCCACGTTGAGCTCATGCGGGCTATTGCATCCATCCGTGTACTGCATCTTGAGGTTGGTGAGGGAGGGATCGAAGGTCAGCTTCACAGAGTTTGCCAGACGCGGGCCCATGTCCGGTAACGGGGTTCGGCGAAACCCTGAGGTCAGCTTCTCACATCCCCATAGTCCACCCACGGAAATGAGGAGACACAAGAGAACGGCCCATTGCCTCGTGAGTCGTCGAGATGGAGCCGGTGAGTATTGTTCGATGACCATAGCTTGGGAGTGGTGCCTGTCGTGACCGGTTTGGCTAGAGGAATTCAAGCTCTGCACCGTACCGAAATGTCAGACTGAATGCAACAGGGCGCAGGTGGTCTTGCGAGGCTGTGAACGCTCAGTTATTCTGCCCTTCTGAATTAGGGGAAGGGCGATGCATCAATGCTGATACTCGGGCTCTCGAACATGCGGGATGCTGCTGCGGCGCTGGTCGAGAATGGCCGAGTCATTGCCGCGGCAGAAGAAGAACGGTTCGTCCGGGTGAAACATGTCACGGCACTGCCAGTGCAGGCCATTCGTTATTGTCTCCGTACGGCTGGTGTGCGGTTGTGTGATGTCGATGCGGTGGCAGTACCGTGGAAGTATTGGCAAGTCGGTCGGCGGGGAGCTCTGGCCTTTGGGGCGATGATCCGGTCGCCGCAACTCTGTTGGGTGAAGGGCAAGCGGAGCACAGAACGGCTGACTCAGGAGTGGCAGGAGCTTTTCTTCCTTCGTCGCTACCTCACCAGGCTGATTGACGGAACCACCTGTCCCGAGCCTGTCTTTCTGGACCATCATCTCTGTCACGCTGCCAGCTCAGTTCTTGTTTCCCCGTTTGACCGCGCGGCCGTGCTCATCGTGGATGGGGCGTCGGAAGCCCATACCACCATGCTGGCGCGGGCCGACGGCCCGGATATTCGAGTGCTACAACGGGTATCCCTTCCCCATTCGGCAGGACAGTTCTACGCGGCCATGACCGCGTATCTGGGATTCAAGCCGGATCACGATGAATACATTGTGATGGGGTTGGCGGCGTACGGCGAGCCCCGATTCGCAGCGGTTCTCCGGGAACAGGTCCTCCGTCTTCTCCCCGATGGCGGGTTTGAGTTGAACACGAAGATCTTCGATTTTCACCTGGCCCGGCAGCGGATGTTTTCTCCCGCCATCCTTCGACTGTTAGGGCCCAATAGGCAGCCAGACGACGAGGTCACGCAGCGGCATCGAGATGTAGCAGCCAGCGCACAGATGGTTCTGGAAGAGACGGTGCTCCATCTCGCCCGCCATCTGCAGCGCCTGACCGGTCTCGATCGGCTCTGCCTCGCTGGAGGCGTGGCCTATAATTGTGTCGCCAACAGTCGCCTGTGGCGGGAGGCTGGATTCAACGAGATCTATATCCCTTCGGCGGCGGGGGATTCCGGGGCTGCCATGGGGGCGGCTCTGTGGCTGACTCACCGGCGCGGAGCGTTGACCGAGCGCATGGTCATGCGATCTGCTTCCTGGGGACCGGAGTTCACCGAGCAGGAGTGCCTGGCTGCGCTCGAACAGGCCGGGCTGTCAGCCGAACATCTTCCCGACGATCAACTCTGTGAGAAGGTGGCGGGTGAGCTGGCGAATGGTCGGCTCGTCTGTTGGTTTCAAGGTCGAATGGAATGGGGGCCGCGCGGGTTGGGCAATCGCAGTCTGCTGGCCGATCCCCGCCGCGAGGATATGCGGGAGTTGATCAATGCCAAGGTGAAGCTTCGGGAGCCCTTTCGACCCTTTGCTCCGTCGGTCCTTGAGGAGAAGGCCTCGGAGTATTTCGATCTGCCGTCGCCCTCACCCTTCATGTTGTTGACGGTTCCGGTCCTCCCATCGGCGAAAGGCCTGATCCCTGCCGTCGTCCATGTCGATGGTTCGGCGCGGGTTCAAACGGTGGATGCGATATCCAATCCGCGATATCGTTTGCTCCTGGAAGCGTTTGGTCGTCGGACGGGAATCCCCGTACTTCTGAATACCTCGTTCAACGTCAATGAACCCATCGTCTGCACTCCGGAGGAGGCGGTCGATTGCTTCCTCCGCACGGACGTGGAGTGGCTGGTGTTAGGCAATCTATTGGTCGGCCGCCCCACAGCCGTGAAGGGTGAAGCGTGAAGGGTGACAGCCTATTCTCAGTCTTCGATGCCTTCCTCCTGCTGATCATCCTGAATTTTACGCTGCAGCCTCTGACAGAGCCCGATTTCGGATGGCATCTGAGAACGGGCCTCGATCTCCTCTGGCAAGGCGGAATCTTGCCGGCTCTCGATCCCTATTCCCACACGATGCCGGACTGGCCATGGGTTGAACATGCCTGGCTGACCGATCTGATCGTCGGAGCCTTCTATCAGATGTTCGGCGCTTTGGGGGTGATTCTCTTCTTTGGCGCTGTGACGGCAGGAGCTTGGCTGGTTGCGAGTTGTTCCGTCCCTTGCAACAGGATCTTTAGACTGCTCGCCTGTGCACTGTCTTTGTGGGTGGCCTTGCCATATCTCGGGGCGAGAACCCAAATGGTCACCTTGCTGGGCCTCGCGGTATTGCTGGTGATTCTTCAGCGAAGTCGGAATGGAGGAACCCGTTTACTATGGCTGATTCCGCCGTTGTTTCTGCTCTGGGCCAATCTGCATGGAGGGTTTACGGCCGGGCTGTTTCTGCTGGGGCTCGTGGTCGCCTGTTCGGCGGTGGTGCAGGGGATATTGTTCTGGGCGCCGGGTTTGGCCTGTCGTCTCGATGAAGCGCCTCTCGTCTGGCCTGCGATCGGGCGGCTACTAGCGGCGGCTGGGGTCGCGGCCTTGGTGACCTTGGTGAATCCCTATGGATGGAGGTTGTACGGAGAGATTATCGATTCCCTGTCGAATCAATTCATGCTCGATAACTTGCAGGAATGGCAGCCACTGTCCTTGAGCACGTTGGCTGGCCGCAGCTACGCGTTGTATCTGGCTGGATTGGGGCTGGCTGTGGCGGCCTGGTATCGGCGTATTGAGCCGGTACGATGGGCCGTCTGGATGGTGTTTTTGTTTCTCTCTCTGCGTCATATGCGAAACATTCCGTTTTTTCTCTTGGTCAGTCTCCCGCTTTGTGCCGAGTTGTTGGCTGAAGGGTGTGGCAAATGTACCGGCTGGCTCAGTTCGGACTCCGTTTCTGCCAGGCGATGGGTGTTGGCTGGGACGCTGGCCGGAGGGCTGTTCATGGTCTGGTTAGGGCCGGACCATCTTCAGCGGGTGGTGCAGTCCGGTCTAGAGCCTGCCGAGTATTTCAAGGGCACCTCCTACCCGATTGAGGCGGTGCAGTGGATTCGGGAACATCGGGACCGGGTGGGGCAGCGGCTCTATAACGACTATGCCTACGGAGGGTTTCTGCTCTGGTGGTTGCCGGAAGAGAAAATCTTTATCGATGGGCGTATGCCGGCCTGGCGAAGCGGGGATCGCCTGATTTTCCAAGATTACGTGGCACTGAGCCTGACCGACCCTCCAAGGCTCTCTGTCCTGGCTGCCTACTCGGTGGATTGGGCGATCGTGAGGAGAAAGAGTCTGTTGGACGAGGCACTTGCAGGCGAGCCGACATGGCTACGGGAATATGAAGATAGGAAAGTCTCGATTTATGTGCAGACCTTCAAGTGATGTGTGGGAGAGCCATTCTTCTTATTGAGGAGGGAGTTCGAGGTGGCCGACTGTAGCTGGCTGGAAATTCTGCGCCTGAGAGGAATAGGAGCCCTTGGCCCAATTCCGTCTGATTACAGCCAATTCGCGTAGCATGGCGAGGCCGTCTCTGAGGACGCGGACTTTCGAACCTGGCTGATCCGACCAATTCACCGGAATCTCTGCGATGCTGTATCCTCGTTGTTGCGCCACGTAGAGCAGTTCGAGATCGAAGCCATAACCATCGATGGAGGAGACGCCAAAGAGGTCGATGGCCACCGGTCGACGGAACAGCTTGAATCCGCATTGCGTATCGGTGATTCCTCTGAGGCCGCATTGTCGTACGATGAAATTGAACAGGTTGCCAGAAATAGTTCGAACGAAGCGGGCCTGGACTGCATAGTCTGGCAATCGGGAAGCCAGCGCACGCGATCCGATAGCCAGATCGGCACCGCTTGCCAGGGCCTGTTCGAGCCGGGCGAGTTCCTGAATCGGCGTGGCCCCATCGGCATCGGCAAACAGTTGGAGCTGTCCGGTCGCGGCTTGCATGCCCCGTCGCACGGCGGCCCCTTTCCCTTGCCGTTCTGGGGTCCGGATTAACTGAATGTGCGGGAGGGAAGAGGCCGCGGTCTCAACCAGAGTGGCGGTGGCATCGGTACTGCCGTCGTCAACCACGAGGACTTCGTAGGGCTTTTCTCGCTCTTCCATGTATGACGTGATGCTTTGGAGATAGGGAAGGATGCGAGCCGCTTCGTTATGGGCAGGGATGATGATCGACCACTCGATGGAGCCGAAGTCGTTTCGTAATGACACAGGAACCAGCCTTGTTGGGTGAGCTGCGGCGTCCCCGGACGAGAGGCAGAGGCATGAGGAAATACGGTAGCCGAGCCACGGGCAGGATTGCAAGTGGATGGCCCGGACTTGACAGATCTACTACCGGGGAGCGAACGTATATAAGTAGAGTGAATCGACGGGCGAGCCTCTCATAGCCAGGAGGTGGGTGATGCGCGAACTGCTCAAACCATTCAGTCTCATCGTCAGTGCCCTATTCGTCGTATCATGTGCCTCCGCCGTTCCGCCGGCGCGGATTGGCGACTATGTGTCGGCAGAGCAGCCGTCCGGCGCCGATGCTCTCGCAAAGATCGATCAGCGGCCGTTGCAGGCCGGGCTGGTCGTCGTATCGGATACCGCAGATCCTGGTGCGGCTCCGAATCTGCCGGAAGAAGCGCTGACTCGCCTGACAGAGAGCCTGCAGCAAGATCTTGGTCACGCAATTCCTATCGTCATTAAAGAGGTTATTCCCGGTCACCATATCAAGCCGCAATCTCATGGCGATTGGGCCCAGTTCGCAGAGCTGGGCCGGCAACGTGGACTCGACTATCTGGCAGTTGTGGTGGTGTCGAGCACCGAGCAGGAATATCCCGTTACCTTGTTCCTTGGATGGACGACCCATGCACAGCCTGGATATCGTCGAGATAACTGGTCGTTATTGGAGTTCGTCCTGCTGGACTTGAAGCACAGCCAGACGCTGATGCAGGCCGAAGGCCGGGGCTGGGCCACGCTGGACCGTCCGAGCGCACCGGGGATCGACCAATGGTATCCGGCCATCTATCTACGCCCTCAGGATCAACGGCGTATCTGGCCTCCGACGTATGAGGGCGCTCCCAATACCCTCCGTGTCGTGTCCTTCGAGCAGGCCGCGAAGCGGCTGGTGTTGAGGCTCCAGAACTCGTGGCTTGGGGTATTGGAAGCCGAGTCGGCGGCTCGGAGAGCCAGTTCGTAGCGCGCGTCGATCGTCTTGCGGGTAGTACTCTAGTCCCCTTCGGGCTCTGTTTTGGAGAGTCCGAAGGGGACTATTAGTCTTTGAAGCCCCCGGAACGGATAGTGTACAATGCACCGTTCAGTTGATGCGGTCGCGTCGGTTAACCCTCTGGAGGAACGCTGTTATGGTCACGCGGAGTAAGGGAAGGGATGTTCTGGGTCTTGTCGCAGGTCTTGGTTTGGTTACAAGCACCTTCGCGTTTGCTGTCCTGCCGAATGAACCGACAGCCTTTGCCGCCGGGGCTCCAGCCGGGCTGACACAGGGATTTTCAGAGATCGTCAAGAAGGTAACCCCGGCCGTGGTGAATATCGCGGTGACTGGGGGTGGAGAAGGCAAGGGACGAGGTCGGAAATCGCCGTTGCCGCCAGGCCCATTTGGCGGACCTCCTGGTGAAGAAGGGCCAGAGGGCGAACTTCCAACTCCTCCACCGATGCCTCCGGGTGGAGGGCATGGACGTCCCGATCAAAGCGCAGGATCCGGCGTCATTTTTGACTCGAACGGATTTATCGTCACCAACAATCACGTTGTCGAAGGCGCCACGCAGATTACCGTTACGCTCAGCGATCGGCGTGAATTCACCGCCAAGGTGGTGGGGACTGACCCGAAGACGGACTTGGCTGTGGTCAAAATCGATGCGAAAGATCTTCCAGCATTAAAGTGGGCGGACTATGACAAGTTGCAGGTCGGCGATATTGTGTTAGCCGTAGGCAGTCCGTTCGGACTGAGTTCCACCGTGACCCTGGGCATCATTAGCGCGTTAGGCCGCGGCAATGTCGGTATTGCCGATTACGAAGACTTCATCCAGACCGACGCCGCGATTAATCCGGGCAACTCCGGCGGGGCCTTGGTCAATATGAACGGCGAACTCATGGGGATTAATACGGCTATTTTTTCAAGGACCGGCGGATCGGAGGGGATCGGGTTTGCCATTCCCAGCAGTATTGCCTTGGACATCGTCGATAGCCTGCAGAAGACCGGAAAAGTCGTGCGCGGTTGGATGGGCGTCGCCATTCAAGAAATCACGCCGGCGTTGGCCAAGTCGTTCAAGTTGCCTGAGCAGCGCAAAGGGGTCCTGATCAGCGATGTGAATGAGAACGGCCCGTCCCATGCTGCGGGTATGAAGCGCGGCGATGTGGTGATCGCGTTCAACGGGAAAGAAGTGCAAAACGTGAGTCAGTTGCGAAATCTCGTCGCACGAACGATGGTCGGCAAGGATGCGCAGGTAAAAGTATTGCGAGATGGCAAGGAGCAGACCATCTCCGTGAAGGTGGCGGAGCGGCCGACGGATGAAATGTTGGCGAAGAAGGAGCCCACGGCTCCCAAGGAACCGGTCGAGACGGCGAAGCTGCCGGATAATGTCCTGGCTTCTATCCGGGTCCAGGCATTAGATGCAGCCACGATGAGTCAATTGAATATCCCGGCGAAGATGACCGGTGTCGTCGTGACGTCGGTCGAAACTGGCGGTTCTGCGGAAGCGGCAGGCTTGCAGCGCGGCGACGTGATTCAGGAAGTGAACCACGAAGTCGTGAAGACTCTTGATGACTACCAGAAAGCTTCGAGCAAATTGAAGAAAGACGAGTTGGCTGTCCTGCTGTTGAGTCGGCAGGGCAATAGCTTGTTTGTCGCAGTCAATCCCAAGTAACAGGCCTGACGCTGGCCGTGATCGCTCGGTATCCGAGCGGTTACGGCCAGACATCGGATGAACGGTTCGTATGTCCGACGGTTTGAATTCGCTCAACCAGTGGCTGCAAGACACGATCTTTAAGCCGCTGGAAGATAAGAAAATGCCGGTGATGGAGCACCTCGTGGAGCTCCAGGTTCGGCTGACGCGCGCGGTGATCATCACCGCGCTGGTGTTTGTCGGCACATTTTTTTACGCCGATACGTTGGTGCAGTGGCTTCGCATCCCCCTTCAGAACATGTTTGTGCCCGGATCCCTCTCGTGGGTGCCGACCGATCTGCCGACCGTTCCATTCGTCTTTCTCGCGCCGGCTGAAGCCCTGTGGCAAAACGTGAAGGTGGCCGGGCTCTTTGCGCTCGTTGCGGCGACCCCGTACATTCTTTTGGAAGTCTGGCAATTCGTCGTGCCGGGCCTCCATGCCCAGGAGCGGCGGTTTGTCGCGCCATTTGTGCTGTTGAGTGCCCTGGCGTTTTATGTGGGGGTGGGTTTTTCATTTTTCTTCGTCCTGCCGTTCGCCCTGAATTTTTTGCTGTCTTACGGCGTCAACGCCGGGTTTATTCCCCAAATTTCCATCGCGCAATATGTCGGATTTGCCCTATGGTTTTTGATGGTATTCGGGCTGATTTTCGAGGTGCCGCTCGCGATTACCCTCATGGCAAAACTCGGGTGGGTCGATGCGCCATTTCTGAAGCGATATCGAAAGTGGGCGTTTCTGGGGTCATTCATTTTCGCCGCAATTCTCACCCCGACACCCGATCCGTTCAATCAATGTCTCATGGCCTTGCCGATGTATGTCTTCTACGAAGTCGGCATTGTGAGTGCAGGATTCTTCAACAAGAAGAAGCCGGAAGAGTCGTCGGTGCCGGTTGTGGTGACCGCAGCGGCGGGAAATGGAAAAGCGACCGGACTCTCCAGCGTGGGAGAGGGTGACTACGTCGGTGTGCCGACAGGGCGCCAGCGATAACGGAAAACGCAGATCGGGCGTAACGTTTTACAGAAGGAAGATACATGGCTCGTGAATTGAACGTCATTCAACCTCCTAGTTCCGGCGACAGCGATGCCTGCATCTATATGTGGGCCTGTGCGATCTGCGACGAAAATGAAACTTGCCAGAAGGACAAGGAAGGGCACAGCCGCTGGCTGGTGGCCAAGCGGATGGAGCGGATCGAATATAAAGTTCTGGTCATGAGCAACAAGGGTGGCGTCGGGAAGAGCACTTGCACGACCAACCTCGCCGTGAGTCTTGCGCTCAAGGGATGGCATGTCGGGATCTGCGACATGGACATTCATGGACCGAACATCCCGAAGATGGTGGGGGCCGAAGGGCAGAAGCTCAAGATCAGCAGCTCGGGCGGAATCATCCCCTTCCAGGCCTATAATCTGAAAATCGCATCGATGTCGTTCTTGCTGCAGAATTCGGACGATCCGATCATCTGGCGCGATGCGTACAAATACGAGTTCATCAACCAGCTCTTAGGCGGCGTCGAGTGGCAGGATCTGAATTTTTTATTTGTCGACCTGCCCCCAGGGACGGGCAATGAATCGGTGACGACGATCGATTTGCTCGGCAATGTCAGCGGGGCGGTGATCATTACGACACCGCAGGAAGTGGCCTTGCTGGATTCCCGCAAGTCGGTGACCTTCTGCAAGGACAGCGAAGTGCCGATCATCGGGATTGTCGAGAACATGAGCGGGTTGGAGTGCCCCCATTGTCACAACCACATCGATGTGTTCCGCAAGGGCGGCGGGGAAGCTGCGGCGCATGATATGGGCGTGCCGTTTCTCGGACGCATTCCGCTCGACCCCGATGTCGTGCTCCAGTCCGATGCCGGTGAGCCATTTGCGATGTTCAATTCTGACTCCCCGACGGCCGAGTGTTATCACGACATTGCCAACAAGGTCGAAGCGTTCTGCAAGAAGAGCGGGTCGCTGATGAAGATCGCCCCTCGGCAGGCGCATTGATGAAGGAGAGATCGTGAAGGCTACCGACGCGACAGAGGGGCTTACGCAGCTGCAAGAGGCGCAACGGATCGTGCTGGCATCCACGCCGACTCTGGGCCTGGAGAAGATTTCGATCCTGGATGCCCTCGGTCGTGTCCTCGGCGAGGATATCGTGGCGGAGCGGGATAATCCACCCTGGAACAACAGCGCGATGGACGGGTTCGCGGTGCGGTGGGAGGATATCAAACAGGAGCATGCGATTCAGAAGCCGGTAACGCTTACGGTGATCGAGGACGTGCCTGCCGGTAAGATGCCGTCAAAAACTGTCGGTGCAGGGCAGGCGATTCGCATCATGACCGGGGCCCCAATCCCGAAGGGAGCGGATACCGTCTTGAAGGTCGAAGATACGGAGCATACGCCGAGCTCCGTTCGCGTATTCAAACCGGAAGCCCAAGGCGCGAACATCCGCCCGCAAGGCGAAGACGTGAAGAAGGGTGAATGCATCATTGCCAAGGGGACTCAGATTAGGCCCGGTGAAGCAGGGATGCTGGCGATCCTGGCCAAGTCGTTCGTCTTTGTCTACCAACGACCCCGGGTGGCGATTTTGTCGACTGGCGATGAGTTGGCGGATTTGGACGAGCGGTTCAGCGAAGAAAAAATCATCAACTCGAATAGTTATGGGATTGCAGCTGCGGTCCAGGAGGCGGGCGGTATTCCATTCTTGCTGGGGATCGCGAGGGACACGCCTGCCGCGCTCAAAGAAAAAATTTCACATGGACTGACAGCGGATATTCTGGTGCTGTCCGGTGGTGTGTCGATGGGCGATTATGATTTCACGAAGACGGTCTTTCACGAACTGGGTGCGGAAATGAATTTTTGGAAGCTGGCGATCAGGCCAGGGCAGCCGCTCGCGTTCGGTAAAATTCAGGGCAAGCTGGCGTTCGGCCTGCCGGGGAATCCCGTGTCGTCTATGGTGACGTTCGAGCAGTTGGTGCGGCCCGCGATGCTGAAGATGAGCGGGCACCTGACCTATGGTCGGCCTGTTCTTCAGGCAGTCTTCCAGGAAAAGTTTTCCAAGCGGACGGATCGCCGCCATTTCCTGCGCGGAGTGCTTACGCAAGAAGAGGGTGTATTTAAGGTTCGAACGACCGGCGCTCAGGGGTCAGGAATTTTGACCTCGATGGTGAAGGCTAATTGTTTGATCGACATTCCTGTCGAGGTAGAGCGGGTCAGTCCTGGCGATCTGGTGTCGGTTCAACTGTTGGGCGGAGAAGCCTGGCCCAGCCATGCAGGGCATGCCCGGACCGACTCTCACAAGCTGTCCTGTTGCTAAGAAAGAAAGGAGGCCAATCGTCACCACTCGCGAGCCGATGGCCGACGTATGTGAGCGCGCCGTTGACCCATGATCATGACGATTGACCCGTAAGATACATCCATGGCCGTACCTATTGTCTCATTTGTCGGTCGGTCGAACAGCGGGAAGACCACGCTGATCGAGCGCGTGATTCCTGAATTGGTTCGGGCCGGTTACAAAGTCGCGACGGTGAAACATGCCGGACATGGCTTCGATCTCGATACAGAAGGCAAAGACAGCTGGCGCCATAAGCGAGCCGGTGCCAGCAGCGTGATGGTGCTCTCCAAGGGCAGTATGGCGATGTTTGCGGATGTGTCCGATCAGATGACGGTCGAGGAAGTGCGGGATCGGTTTCTCGACCGTACCTATGACCTGATTATCGCTGAGGGATGGAAACACGAAGGCTATCCGAAGATTGTCATCGTCCGTGAGCAAGTCGGCGAAATTCCTGTGTCCACGGAAGGGCTCCTTGCAGTGGTTTCGGATCAGCAGATCGATCTTTCCGTCCCGTTATTTGGCCTGGACGATGTCGTCGGCGTGGCCGCGTTGATCATGAAACAATTTCCTAAATCGCAATCTCCTCTGGAGCATGAACTGGAAGCCTAAAGCATCCATCGTGCTGGTTCTTGTGGCCGGCGCTATCGCGCTCGGCACTGTGGCCATTCCTGTCACCAACCACCCGACCTTCTGTGCCAGTTGCCATACCATCGCGCCATCCTATGAGAGCTGGGCGAAATCCTCGCATCGAGAGGTGACCTGTGTCGCCTGCCACGTGCGACCGGGTCTCGAAGGCTGGCTTCGCGATAAGGCCTGGGCCGGGACGAAGGATGTCGCGATCTATTTGTTCGGCAGTCCGACCGATCCGCACAATCTGCAGGCGAAAGTCGAGTCTGCGGTGTGCTTGAGCTGTCATCGAAACATTTTGCGGGTATCCGAGGTGGCCCCGCGCGATTTGCCGCCGCCGGTCAATGAGGTCGGTCTGATCATGAACCATCGCAAACATATCGATGCTTTTGCTACGCGCGGCCAAGGAGAGGGCTGTACGACGTGCCATTCTTCGATCGTGCATGAAAAGCCGATCAAAGGGTATCCGATTGTCATGCCACGCGGGCATCTCTCGGCCGATGCCAAACCCTGGTTTCCGGACCATCCGGAAGGTTCGTATTTGCGAACCAGGGCTCTCTCGGATTGTTTCCGATGTCACGATGGAAAGACGGAGCATGAGGGGAAGGTCGTGAGCCGGAAATGTGAAACCTGCCATCTTCCCGAAAAGATCGCCAACGCACTGCTCTTTAATTAAATCGCCGAACATTCATGCCCACACCTGTCTTGCAAGTCGAACATCTGGTGAAACAGTTCGGCGAGTTCGTTGCCGTCAACGATATTTCCTTCGACATCAAGCCGGGAGAGATTCTCGGGTTGTTAGGCCCGAATGGGGCGGGGAAAACCACCACGATTCAGATGCTGCTTGGGTTGGTGACGCCGACGGCCGGCTCCATTCAGATGTTCGGACTCGACCTGGCGGCCGACCGGGAGGCCGTCCTGCAGCAAGTGAATTTTTCTTCGACCTATGTCTCCATGCCGCAGGCGCTGACAGTTGAAGAAAACCTCTGGGTGATTGCGCGGCTATACGGTCTGTCTCAGATCCAACAGCGGGTCGATGGCATCGTGAAGCGGTTTGAGATGGAAGATTTTCGTCATAAAGTCACGCGCAAGCTGTCCTCCGGTCAAAGTACTCGCCTTGGACTCGCCAAAGCTTTTTTGACCGAACCGAAGATTCTGTTTCTCGATGAACCGACTGCCAGTCTCGATCCCGATATCGCACAAAAGATTCGGAGTTTTCTCAAGGAAGAGCGGCGATCGTCCGGCCTGAGTGTGCTCTATACGTCGCACAACATGCATGAGATGGAAGAGATGACGGATCGGATCATCTTTCTCCAGAAGGGGAAAATTGTGGCGGCGGGGACGGCGCAGGAGATCGTGGCGCGGTTTGGACAAGCGGATCTGGAAGAAGTGTTTGTGAAGTTGGCGCGAGAGACGTAGGGGAATGAGCTGGCAGGGACGTTCCCTGTGCTCGCGCAACGCGCGGCCTCGGAAGGATGAGAGGGAGCGGCCAGGTGCCCTTCTTGCTCGCAGAACGCGCACGATAAAAATGTGCTCGTTCGATGCGCGAAGTAAAGGGCAGCCTCGGCCACTCCCTTTAAAAGAGGCATAAGAAATCGGGGAGGCCTCGTTGGACGCGCGCAGTGGTGAACCTCCCTGCCAGCTCACGTAGTGCGCCAGGTATTTTAGCGTGGTGATCGGAAAGAAGATGAAATGAAAATCCATCGAATTCATGCGCTGGTGGCGAGGCATTTGTATCTGTATCGGCGCAGCTTGCCGCGCATGATGGAAATTTTCTATTGGCCGTTTCTGGACCTCGTTATCTGGGGGTTCATTACGGTCTATCTCATGAAGTTCCAGGGGCAGATTCCAGGGGCCGTCACGTTCTTTTTGGGAGCCTTGATCCTCTGGGATGTGCTGTTCCGAGCGCAGCAGGGGATTACGATTTCGTTTCTGGAAGAAATTTGGTCGAGAAATCTCATGAACTTGTTTGCCAGTCCACTCAAGCCGAGCGAGTTTCTGGCCGCGACGATGGTGATGAGTATTTTAAAGGTGATCGCAGTGTCTGTGGTCATGGTCGTCTGTGCGGGGCTGTTCTACTCCTACAATATCTTTGTGATCGGGATGTGGCTCGTTCCGTTCGTCTTGAATCTTGTGATGACAGGATGGATTATTGGGGTGCTGACCACGGCTCTTATTATGCGGTTCGGCCAGGAAGCAGAAGTCTTAGCCTGGAGTATGGTGTTCCTGTTCCAGCCCATCTCCTGCGTGTTCTATCCGATAGAGGTGCTTCCAGGTTGGCTGCAGGCCATTGCCTGGATGAACCCGGCTGCCCATGTCTTTGAAGGTATGCGCGCGGTACTGAATGCATCCGTCTCACCGATCGCTCATCTCGCATGGGCAACCGGCTTGAATCTGGTGCTTCTCGGTCTGGTCGTTGCGGGGTTTCATTGGATGTTCGAGCTGTGCCGTGAGCGGGGCCTGCTGGTGCGTATTGGGGAGTGAGAAGGCAATGGGGTTTAGCTGGATGCTCAAAAAGTTCGTCCAGCAAGGCCGCAGCGAGCGGACAACTAAACTATGAGTGATGAACGATGAATGCAGAATGGGGAAGTGTAAGCATGTCACTACTCATCATTCATCGCTCACCGTTCATCGTTTCCCGGCTGGCGGACTTTTTCGGCATCCTGGTTTGTGGCGGATTGCCATTTTTATAAGGGCTGTGCTAGCCTAGATCTACCTTTCCGCAGGGGCCTGGCGGTGAGGTGGCGCGAAATAAACAGGCCTGCAGCATCGATGTTGCCTTGCCCGAGAATCTCGTCGGAAGTCAGACCTAAGTCGCCACGTCCTTTGCGTCTTTGGCCCGCTCCTTCCCCCGTCCCTCGAGCCCAAGACAATATCATCATACTCAAAGGAGGAACCCCAGATGGGTTCAAAGATCTATGTCGGTGGGTTGCCCTATTCAGCGACCGAGCAGGAGTTGAGTGACCTGTTCGGGCGGCATGGTGCCGTCGCTTCAGCGCGGATCATTACGGACAAGTTCACGGGACAGTCACGGGGCTTCGGCTTCGTCGAGATGTCTTCGGATGCGGAAGCACAGGCAGCTGTTGCCGCGCTCAATGGTGCGGAAATGGGTGGCCGGACCTTAACCGTCAATGAAGCGCGTCCCCAGGAGCCTCGTACGGGCGGTGGTGGCGGCGGATTTGGTGGCGGCGGTGGCCGAGGCGGTGCCGGCGGCGGCAAGCGCGATCGCTACTAATCCTAACTCACGAATGTGAAGGGGGCTGTTATCGTCGAGATAGCAGCCCCTTTTTTTGCGGCCGGGCTGACGAATCAACCGAATGACAGGGTGCGATGAGATGGCGACTCTGGAAGCTGTCCGACCACGTTGTTTAGGAGGAATGTGGTGCCTTTTCAAGGAGCAACAATACCAAGATCCATATCGTTAACTGATTTATCGTCATTTTCATTTCACAAGAGTCCCGTTCTCGTCGTGGAAAACTTTTGGTCGTCGGACGAACGGAAGTTCTTCCGTGAGGGCATGCATGAGGCGGCCTGGAAGAGTTTGGCGGATCTGCCGAAGGTCAGAGAAGATTTCCCGAATTCGGGAAATTGGGCGAAGGCGGAAATCGCCAGGACCCAGGGGCAGCGTTTGCTTTCGCGGTTACAGTTGCCCTGCATTCAGGACTACATGGAGTCTTTCCCGAATATCACCGGCCGGCACGTGGGATTCAGCTATTACTCCTACGCGGCCGGCGATTGCCTGCTGACTCATGACGATACCGATCAAGGGTATGAGATGCAGGGCGATACGGCACCCAAGCGCCGTATCGCCCTGGTGAGCTATTTTCATGACGAATGGAAGTCGGATTGGGGCGGGGAGCTCATTATCTATGCGAAGCGGAAGGCGCATGATTCCGATCAGCCGGAGCTCGAGGTGGCTCATTGTATCGAGCCTCGTCCAGGTTCCCTCGTGATGTTTACGGTTCCCCGTTTCCACCGAGTATGCCGGGTGGATCAAGTCGCGGGCGATCAGCGGCGGCTTTCAATCGCCGGATGGTTTATGACGGAACATCCGTAGGTTTCGCCACGTATGAAAATCAATGGGGGCTGCCATATTCCAATGGCAGCCCCCATTTTCATTCGTGATGTGAGAGAGGATCTGTCTATTGCGGCGAGACGCCGGTTAGCCGACCCACTCGTCAGAGGGCCGCACAAGTCCGGGAGGTTTCTCCGTCAGACTTTCGAGCGAAGGCGCCGGTGCGTGAAGCGTTTGCTTCACAAGTGAGACCAGAGCGTTCGGCTCAAACGGCTTGGGAATAAACGGGAGGGTTCCCCGGCGTATTCCATAGCCTGCCAGTTCCTGTTCGACATTGCCGGACATGAGGATGACTCGCAGATCTTTCCGTATGCGGACTGCGCGGACGGCCAGCTCGTGGCCATGCACGTGGGGGAATTGATTGGTGCTTGAAGCCAATTGAAAGCCCGGAGGAGGCAGAACCAGGTCTGTGAGCAACAGGTCGATAGGCCCTTCGTGCTGCGTGCAGAGTTTGAGCGCGTCCGAACTGCCGTCGGCATGGAGGACTGTGAAGCCGGCCTCTTCCAGAATCCTCGTGCAGAGTTTCGTGAGGGCCAACTCGTCATCGACCACCAGGATGGTTGGGGATGCGGAGGGCGTCTCGATGGGTGGCAGCTCTGACATAGTGGGTTGACCTTATCAGCAGCATAGTACCGGTCAGAACCCATGGCGAGAGAATATTCGGTTTGTGCAACGCTGGAGTGGCGAGGGCTGTCAGGGTTTCTCGTGGTGCGGCTACTCTTGGCCAGATCGGGCCTTGAGCGCATCGAGCCGCTTCTTTTCCAGACTCACATGCAGGGATTTCTCCTGCGTGACGATCACGGCCCCCGGCGCCTGGCCCTTGGCTTTCTTGACCCACTTGCGCCTGGTATAGATCACATCGCCTTTGCCGCTTTTCTTGAGATCGCTATAGAGCAGGGCCAGCGTGGCGGCGTCGCGTATCGTTTCGGGCGGTGGATCGCTCCCTTTTTCCAAGCGCACTACGACGTGAGAGCCGGGGGTGCCGCGAGCATGGAGCCAGAGGTCGTCGCTCTTGGCGAGGCCGAACGTCAGCTCGTCGTTCTCTCTGGCGTTTTTTCCGACATAGATCGCCAATCCGTCTGATGAGGTAAAGCGCCGGAACGGACCCTGGCGTGGCTCCTGCTTGCCTTTGGCCCCTCTTGTCCGCGAAGGGGTTCTGGTTCGCATATTGGGACGCGCGGTCTCGGGTGGCTGCCAGGTTCCCTGTTCGATGGCGGTTAATTCCTCTTGTAGAGCCGCCAGCTCTTTTTCTCCCCCCGTGATCCGTGGGTGAAGCTCTCGCTGTGCAGCTAGGTGCTTTCGATGTTTGCGGAAGTAGTCGTCCATATTGCCCTGGGGAGTTTTGGTCTGGTCGAGCGGGATCGTCAGGTTGGGGAGCGCCTCATCGAAATAATCTACCACGGACACGTCGGTCTGGCCTCTGCGGATGGTACCCAGGTTCGCTTTGATGAGTTCGCCGTAGCGATCGTACGTCTTGTACTTCTCGGCTTTTGCGAGGTCTTCGTGCCAGGCCTCAATGCGGCGGCGGAGCTTCTTGATGGATTTTTTAAGTATCCCTGCCCGGGCATGTCGTACGGTCTCGACAACGGAGGTTGCTTCGGCTTTGTGGTAATGGGCGTCGATGGCAGTCGACAGGGGAAATGGTGATTCTTGGATATGCTGGCTGAATCGATCGAGGTCGGCTGCATGCCGATCCCCCTGAGGGAGAGCAGGTGGAGCATAGGTCTGTCCCACAAGGTCCTTCACCCCGTTCAGGTCTCGCCGGATGAGGCCTGCATCATCGAGTACGAGGAGATTCGACGTCTTTCCTGTCAATTCGGCGACCAGGGTGCAGGGACCTTCCTTGGCGCTCAATGTCAGTTGAACGATCCGGTCACCGGGGACCTGCTCGATTCGGCCGATGCGTGCGCCTTGGAGATGAGCGCGGAGAAATTGACAGAAGGGGGGAGGCGTCTGTGGATTCTGAAAGGCTTCCGTGGTGAAGTGGAGACGGGCGCTGTCCGGGTGGCAAGAAATGAGGAGTCGATGTGTCCGACCCGGCGCACGAATTTCCAGCACGAGGGTACGGTCCGTCGGCTGGTAAATTTTTTGAATCCAGCCTCCAGCCAATGCCGGAGCCAGCTCACTCACCACCTTAGCAATTTCTGTCGCCGTCAATGCCACGATTCGTCTCCGGCCGGTCGCGATGATTGAAGCAGGTCTTTTTTGCCGCATGAGACCACAGTGGCCACACTTGTAGCGGTTGCGGCTGAATGCTGTTCGTCCGCACTCTACGATTCAGCGCGAAAACTCGCAAGCCTCAGGCGCGTCAGTCTTGGCATTGCGATTGCTTCTGTTAGGATGCAAGCGGGTGGGTGCAGGCCTGCTAAACTTGAAAGAGGAGTACGAGGGGCATTGTGGCGGTGAGCGTGAGTTGGACAAGGAGGGTCTCATGCAGTGCACCAGATGTGATGGTCTCATGGTGGCCGATAGCCTGATCGACATGCAAGAAAGCAGTATTCCGATGTGGATGAAAGGATGGCGCTGTGTGTCCTGTGGGAACATCGTCGATCCGCTCATTCTGCGGCATCGGATGATTCAGCAGGCGGGCGCCTCACGTTTGCTCGGAGCGGAAGTGGTCATGCCGCGGCTCCGTCACGGGCTGAAAGCTACGGGCTAACGACGGGATTCGTCTCGCAGTCCGGCGACAGCAATCAGCGCTACCATTGTTTCGGCATGTCGGTTTATTCGTTCTGACTCCGCCGGTATTTCATCGAGTCTGTTCCTTCCTCCATATCTGCCGAAAAAAATCCACCCATTCTTGCAGCGCGCCCGCTCCTCCGGTACAGTCTGACTCCTTTACCCTGGAGCCTGTGCCCCCATGCCGTTACTTGATGTGTCTTTGCTGGTTCGCCTGCAAGCAGAATTTCGCCTGTCGATGAAACGCCTCCTGAGCGACCTCTGCCTGGACTTGGAAAATCAATATGCGGACGTGGCGAAATCGTTGGCCTTGCCAGTGGCCTACTTTCGGTTCCTTGGTCGAGCGCTTGAGCGGGATGCCTATGCTCAGGGGAAAGTCGTCGGCTGGATCGAATCATTAAACGACTTGGTGTACTTCATCGACCTGTTGCAACAAATTCGAGGGGAGTCCCACCCGCGTGAGTTTGCGGCGCAATTATTTACCGAGTGCCAAGAAAAGTTTTTTGAGAACAGTTATCTGCACGAGCTCTTTCCCCGTGGGCTCTCCCAGTCCTCAGGCCTTGAGCGGCGACTCACCAAATTGTGCGCTCGCCTCACACAGGAGCTGACACAGGAATCGCTCTGTCTCGTGCCGGGTCTTCCGATGTTGTGGTGCGCCTCTCATAAGATTCCGTCCTGGGCCGTAGAGGTTCAGCTCGGCGACAACGTCGAACGGGCGGAACGGTTGGGCACGATGGCTATCGGGATGGATGGTACGACCTATGAAGCGCCTCCTTCGGTGAAGCGAGCCCTCAAAAAAACATCTGGTCACGCCACGCTGTTGATTCGAGCGCAGGAGCTGTTCATCAAGATCGACCGAACGGTGACGCCTCTCTGCACGATGAAAGGCCATCGCCTGGAATGGAGTTGGACGTACCGTCCGCCGGTCGTGGCCATGGAGACTCCGGCCGGGGCCATCACAGTCGGGCCGACGCTGGTTTATGGGAAGGACCGCCAGCCGAAGGCGGTGGCAGCCACCTCAGCGGCTCAAGTGAAACGCATCAACCAAGCCTGGACCGCCATTCACGGAGCCTGGCCGGAAGGGCATGAGGTCCTTGCGCTGTTAACCGATCGGATCGTGCCGCTCAAGGCCAAAGGCGTCGTGAGTTTCAGCTATCGGCATAGGCCTGGTTTGTCGTTTATTAACTGTTTCGACCGGGATAACCTCGATCTGATCGACGACCTGATCCATGAGAACAGCCATCACCACCTAAATCTCTTGTTGCGCAAATACGTCATGTATCGTGGCGATCGCAACCAACAAGTATTCTATTCCCCTTGGCGCTGCAGCCTGCGTCCGCTCAGGGGCATTCTCCATGCGGCCTTTACGTTTACGATGGGCGCGATGCTCTTCGAGCGGCTCTCAACCTGGGCATCGGGGGTGGGTGGATCGACAAGATGGAAGAGGGCAGGCCTCACACCGAACGATCTGCAACGAGCCAGGTTTCGCTGTCTCGAAGAAGTGGAGTCGGTTCGGTATTCGATCCAGGATTTGGAATATGCCAGCTGGCATCTCAAGTGGCTTACCGGCTCAGGTCAAAGGCTGGTCAAGCAGTTGGCAGAGACTATCGAACAGGTCGAGCAAAGCATCGAGCCCCACAGAAAAGCCGTCCTCGTCTCCAAATTCGGCCCAGCCCTCCGCAAGCATGTGAAAGAACTCCAACAAGCCCGCCAAACCTACGGGCCAGTGCGGCTGAGCAAGGCGTGATTTTGAAATGAAACAAGATTTCAGAAGATGCCTACTTACTAAGTCTTCAGCACTCTTATAACCTCCGATAACAACACATCAAGATCAGACCGAAAGTCTACCTGAGTGAAGGTCGGAAGCACCTCATGGGACCGAACATGGGTGTGTAGGTGAGCATTTGCAATGTTTCTTAGTGAGCCGTCGAGCTGTTGCATCGAGCCTTTGAAGGCCTTTGAGCCGGCATAGTTGTTCACGACTTGCGTAAAGGTTAGTTGCTTAAAAATTGGAGGAACATGGTCCACGATTGCACGAACAAGCATTGCGATTGTCATCATGCAGTTATTTGTGTAAGCAACGTTGAGCTCTTCGCATAACCGAACTAGCCGAGTGAGGTCGAACTCTAAAGATGTAGCCGATTTGAGTTCGGTAAGCCTTTCAGGGGCAACGTAAGAAGAAGGATTGGTGGTAGTTGCTTTAGGACTTAGGCTCTTTACTCGCATCAAGTGATTAGCGGCTGCAGTGATTAGACCCCGAGTCTTCTGAACGCAGGCATATGAGGGGCCCTCGATGTAACCTCCGTTTCCGTTGTTCACGGCTCTAGCAATATTGCGTGAAAAGTTATTGTCTTCACCCAGTAGGGAGTCGATTAGGGAAATTGACTCTGCTACAAGCTGGGAAAATTGTGCTTCGTCTTCACTTTGCAAGTACATGCCGAGACTTGAAGATTGAACAAATCTTTTTTCTAGGCTTGCAATCTGATGAGCGAGGGATTCAAGTTCTTTGTCCGGTTCCATAAGAAGTCGTCAGGTGTCTCAATCTTCTGTTTAGGCTGCTCAAAAAGGCCATCCAGCAAGGCCGCAAGGAGTGGGGCGACTGAGGCGTACCCGGAGGGTACGTCGCAGGGAGACACAGGACTGAGAACGATGCTGGGGGACTTTTTCAGCAGCCGTCAAGGCTCGACGGTCACATCGACGAACGCCGGCACAGAGTCCGCCCCCTTCTTATCCGTCACCCTCAGCTTGAACCGATAAGTCCGTTTTTCCGACATGGTCGGCGCGAGGAAGGAGGCTTCGGCGTTATCCACGTCCAGCAGTGCGATCTTACTGCCGCGGACTTGGCTCCATGAATAGTAGAGGGCTTCGCCTTCCGCATCCCGGCTCTTGAGCCCGCTCAGCTTCACTTTCGTCCCGGCTTTGACCGATTGGTTGGGGCCTGCATCCGCGACTGGAGGCTCGTTTGGCTCCTCGTTCACTTCGACGGTGACATCGAGCATGGCCTGTTTGCCGCGATTGGTGACGGTGAGGATCATCTTTCCGTTACCGACAATCTGCAGGAGGCCATTGGACAGGACTTGAATGATCTTGGGGTTCGAGGACTGGTATTTCGTGCCGCTGCCCAGGGTACTGATTCGGCGGGTGACGCCATCGGCGAACTCACCGACCACGGGCAATTCGAAGACCTTGCCCAGTGAATCGACGTGACCGAATGCGGAGGATTGTCCTGTCCGTCCGAGGTGCAAGGGCTTGTCCGTTTCGAAATCGATGATGGCAAGGGACGCTGCTGGCTCTACGTTAACCAGGATTTCATCGAAGACAGACCTCGTGCCCAATCGTCCCCGTGAAATGTCGGCGACCGCCAGCAACCGCATTGGCCCGATGCCGTCTTTCGGGACCCGTAACGGGCCTCCGAAGGCCGGGTCATGGTCGGACAATCCGATCAGCGCCACCGGCGCAACGATCGATCCCGTAGCCGTCGCGTCTTCCTGCCCCACCAGCGTGTCATCCTGTTCGCCATACCAATAGTAGCGAACCTGGACGATGCCGGAATCTTTGCCGAGGTCTACGCGGGCAGTGACGGTGCTGCCCGATGTCAGTTTGGCCCCTTCTGCTGGCTCGAGGATCTTGAAGGCTTGGGCTGGTTGGGCTGTGAGGAGGAGGCAAGTTGCTAACAGGAACAACCCAAGGTTCCGATACTTCGTTTCACGCTTCACGGTCACCTCGTCAGGTGGAAGGGGACGTCGGTCAGGATGACGCGGTCTTTGAAGAGGAGGGCCCCCTTCAGCAAGAGAGCCCGCTGATTGTGCAGGATGTTCTGCCACCAGCGAGCCGGGAGAATCTCCGGAATCACAACGGTGACCCAGGTGTCAGGCTCTTTTTCCAGGATCTCCTCAATGTAGGTGAGGAGGGAATTCAGGATGGATCGATAGGGCGAGGGCAAGACGATGAGGGTGACGCCGCAGCCCCACTGGGCCCACTGCATCTCGAATTTGGCCGTCTTTTCCGAGTCTACGTCGACCATGACTGCTCGAACTTCCCCTGGCCGGCTTCTGGCATAGTCGACGGCGCGGATAACGGCACGGTTCACTCCGCTGATCGGAATGATCACGATATTACGGCGAGGCATTGGGGGCCGGCTGCCTCGCCGATCGAGCGTGATTTGCTCAGAGACCGCCTTATAGTGCGCGTGGATGCCCCGGAACATCATGATCAGGACCGGGATCAGTACGATGACGATCCAGGCTCCGTGCATAAACTTGGTACTGGCGATGATCGCGGTCGCAATGGCAGTGGCGACCGCGCCGATGCCGTTAATAACGATTTTCTTCCGCCAATGGGGTCCACGTTTGCCCAGCCAGCGACGGACCATGCCTGCTTGCGAGAGGGTGAACGAGAGAAACACGCCGACGGCATAGAGCGGAATCAGTGCGTGGGTGTCACCGCTGAATATGACAATGAGGAAGCACGAGAAGACTCCCAGGATGAGAATGCCATTGGAGAACACCAGGCGGTCGCCCATGAGTTCCATCTGGTGGGGCATGTAGCTGTCGCGGGCCAACAGCGATGCGAGACGTGGAAACCCTGCGAAGGCGCTGTTCGCTGCGAGGACCAGGATCGACATCGTGGAAATCTGTATCAAGTAGTAGAGGAATCCTTCGCCGAAGATGGCGCGCGCCACTTGTGAGACAACGGTTTCATCGTCTTTCGGCAGGACACCCAAGTGATAGGCCATCGTACTGATGCCGAGGAAAAGTACGCCCAGGATGCCCGCCATCGCGATCATCGTGATAGCAGCGTTCTTCGGCTCCGGGGGACGAAAGGCCGGCACGCCGTTCGAGATGACTTCGACGCCGGTGAGTGCCGTACAGCCTGATGAGAAAGCACGGAGCAGGAGAAACAGCGACACCGACTCAACCGCCGTTTGGGTGGCCATGCTCTGGGCGACGACGGGGGTGAGTTGCCCGAACAGGATTTGATACGTTCCTGCAGCCAACATGAGGAGCATGGTCCCGATGAACATGTAGGTCGGGACGGCAAATACTTTTCCCGACTCCCGAACGCCGCGCAGGTTGACCAGGAGCACGAGCAGAATGGCGACCACGCCGAGCACTGTGCGATACGGATAGAGCGCGGGAACTGCGGAGGTGATGGCGGCAATACCGGCCGCCACGCTGACTGCGACGGTTAGGACATAATCGATCATCAATGAGGCTGCTGCAGTTAGTCCCGGCCATTCACCCAGGTTCGATTTTGAGACGATGTAGGCGCCGCCGCCGCCGGGATATTCGAAAATGATCTGGGAGTAAGAAAGAGTCAAAATTCCCAGTAGCAGGATGATCATGAGGCTGATCGGAATCGAGAAATGCGCAAAGGCCAGGCTGGATGGAACGAGGACCAGGAGAATTTCTTCTGTGGCGTACGCGACTGAAGAGAGGGCGTCGGAGGAAAACACGGCCAAGGCTAAGCGCTTCGAGAGCCGCTGGTGAGCGGCTTGCGCGGTCTTCAGTGGATTTCCAACGAGCCAACGTTTAAGTAGCATGGGAATAATTATCGCACAGAAGTAGAGGCTGGCGCACCGAAGAAGAAGGCCTAATTATCGGAGCGCGAAACACCCGCCAGATATGGATGATTTTGACAGGGTGGTGTGTGTGGTTCCGCATGCGATGCGGTATACGGCAGTTTGCCTGGAGTGCCTGAACCCACAGGGGTTGACATGCTATGTGGAATTTCAGTATCGTTCGCCCCTCATTATGAAGATGAACATTTCTTCGTGAGTCGGTAGAGGAATGTGTCATGCGTACGAGTTGTTTATTTTTGCTAGCTGTTTCACTCCTCATCTGAAGGAGGCCGGTCCATTATTCGGTCCATACATACGTCATTCTAGTTTGTAGCTGTTTTTCTCACCAAAACAAGGAGGCCGGTCCATGTTTTTCCGTACGCTACGGGTCTGTGTCCCTACCCGCATGCTTAGCGCGATGGCGGCGGTGGCCCTTCTCGGGGTCCCGCTCGCATCCGCTGAGAGCCCATCGCAGCACGTTGCGATGAATCACCAGCTGCCCGGTTGGGCAGAAAAACTCAAAGGTCAGACGATCGTCGAGGATACGATGGGCGGCAAGCCCGAGCGTTCCGCGATGGTTGAACAGCAGCATCAGCGGATCATGGACCATATGGCCAGCGATCCTCAGCTGCAGGGCATCAATACGGGCATGTACAACACCTCCTCCATGATGCACCAATATGGAGCGGGTGGGCAGGACATGCTCCTGGTGTCCGATCCTCGGGTGGAACCGGTCGCGCTGACGGGCGGCGGGAAGTGCCCGGCCACGGCCCCGGTGAAGCAGTACAACGTCTCCGCGATCAACGTCGAGATCACGCTGAACCAGTGGCTGGATTTCTATCCCGGCTACATGTACGTGCTGGACGAGAATATCGAGAAGGTGCGTGCGGAAGAAACCAAGAATAAGGAAGCGCGCGAGAAGGAAGGGTTCGATCCTGGCGCGATCATTCCAGGTGTACAGGCTCAGTGGATTCAGCCTTTGACGATCCGTGCCAACCAGGGCGATTGCGTCAAGCTCAAGCTTTCGAACAAGCTGGAAGAGGGCGGCGGGTCGGTCAGTTTGCATATCCATGGATCGAGCATGGTCGTGAGCGCCACCGGCGCGGCGGCGACGACGACCAATTCTGATTCGGTCGTCGAGGAAAAGAAGAGCGGCGAGTTCGAGTGGTACATCCACCCGAACACCCAAGAGGGTGTCCGCCAGTTCCATACCTACAGCCAAGACCGTGAGCTGACGGTGATGGGCATGTTCGGGTCTTTCGTGGTCGAGCCCCGCGGTTCGTCCTATTGGGAAGCGCTCGGCAGCGGTGCCGTGACTCCGGCCTCCAGCGGCTGGCAGGTCATGATCAAGAATGGAACCGGTCCTGACTTCCGTGAGTTCGTGCTCTATTACCACGAAGTCGGCGACGAAGCATTCCGTCCCTTGAACAAGAAGGGGGATTTCCTCCCGCAGCGCGATCCTCTGACCGATGCCTACCGTCCTGGTGGCCGTGCGATCAACTATCGCAGCGAGCCGTTCGGCATCAATAACATGCATGTGCAGCACGAGTACTTCGGATTCGAAGACGAGTCGATGGGTTATAGCTCCTATACGTTCGGCGATCCCTCGCCGACGATTCCCCGTTCGTACATCGGCGATCCTGCCAAGTTCCGCTTGGTCCACGGTGGATCGGAAGTGTTCCACTCGCACCACCCCCATGGTGGAACCATTCGCTGGCCGCGCAGCCCGCGGGCGATCGACGACATGAACCTCTGGGCCACCGCCGTGAACGGCCCGGTTAAGTATCCGGTGATTCGTGCGAAGACGGACCGGGTCGACGTCGAAGTCATCGGGCCTTCAGAAGCCCTCGACCTCGAGACGGAGTGTGGATCGGGTCTCTGCCAACAGTTGGCCGGTGACTTCCTCTTCCATTGCCACGTGGCGCACCATTATGTGGCTGGTATGTGGGGCTACTGGCGCGTGTACAACACGATCCAGCAGGGGGACCTCCGGAACGACGTGATGCCGGACCTTCAAGAATTGCCGGATCGCAAGGGCCGGATCAAGACTCCGATCTCGTCGGACAAGTTGGTCGGTCAGACGGTCGATTGGTTCGGAAAGCAGTTCACGATCACCGACAAAGGTAAGAGCAACTGGACCACCAACCCTGCCACCGTCACGGTGAAGGATTGGGTCGCGATGCAGATGCCCACCATGGGCAAGCCTGGCCACAAGGACGATGAAAAGGGCCAGACGGTTTCCTACGACGCGACGGTGTTGGATTGGGCCTGGGACGGCAATCGTGCGATGAGCGAACGAGAGAGCACGATCGACAATCCCAAATACAAGTCCACGCATCCGGGCAAGCGGCATCCGATTATGTTCGAGTCGATGACGGGCAAAGTGGCCTGGCCACACCTGACGCCGCATTTCGGTCGTCGGGTCATGTTCTCCCCGAACCATTCCGGCGCGCCCTGGTTGGAGATGATCCGTCGGGATGCGAACGGCGAGGAGAGCACCGATCAGGCGAAGCCGGGAGAGAACGGCATCTGGAGCCTCTGTCCGGAGAATGCCGGCCGGAAGGATTTCAACGTTCACTTCATTAAGTTGCCGATCAAGATCGCCAAGGCGCAGGGCAAGGAGCCGGCAGTGGTCGATCCGAACGGATTGATCTATGTCCTCCATGAAGAAGAGGCCGCAATCCGGGCCAACGACGATCTGAAGTATCCGTTGGTCGTTCGCGGCAACATCTACGATTGCGTGGATTGGACGCTGACCAGCGAGTGGGACGACGATGACTACACGAATTTCCAGTCATCGAAGATCAATACCCATTGGCATTTCCTCCAGTTCGATAATCAAGCGTCCGACGGTGTGATCACCGGCTTCTCCTATGAGCAGTCGGTCCGCCCGTTCACGATGTTGAAGAAGGACAATAAAAAGGGGTTGCCTGCTCCGATGAACACGGTGCTGACTGCGCCGGCGAAGAAGGGGGCCGCCTCGCTCTCAGTGAAGAACGCAGGTCAATACCATGTCGGCACGCTGATTCTTGTCGGCGCCGATAACGTGAAGGGTAACGAAATCTCCCGTATCAAGGCGATCAGCGGCAACACAATCACCTTGGCGAAGGGATTGAAGAACGATCACCCGGCGAACGACATCATCACGGTGGAGTTCGTCCGTCAGCGGTTCTGGGTCGATGCAGACGTGGGAACCGTGTTCTGGCACGACCATGCATTCGGCGCGACCACCTGGCCGCACGGTGGATTCGGAACCTTCATCGCTGAACCGGTTGGATCGACCTATCATGATGCGAAGACCGGCAAGATGATCCGGAGCGGTCCGATCGCGGACATTCGCACCGTCGAGCCAGTGGGGCACGGGGTGAACAACAGCTTCCGTGAGTTGATGGTGCAGTTGCACGATACCGTGCCGCATACCGTCAACATCGTGACTGCGGGCAATCCTCCTGGGCAGCCGATTGAAGTGGCGCTCGAAGCGGGGAAGACCGTGTCCTTCATGATGCCTGAGAAAATCTATATGACGCCGATGCCCTTCCTGAACGGTGGGACGCACACCACGGGAAGCGGTTTGAACTTCCGGGCAGCTCCAATCGCTCAGCGGTTGGCTACGAACCCGGATGTGTCGCAGGCATTCAACAGCCAGATCCATGGCGATCCGTACACGCCGCTCCTGCGGGCGTACGTCGGAGATACGATGGTGTTCCGGTTGTTGCATACGCTGATGAACGAGACGATGACCTGGACCATCTCCGGCCATACCTTCTTGAGTGAACGGTATGCGGGCGATGCGAACCGGAAGAATTCGATGCACGTCGGAATTGCCGAGCGCTACGACCTCGTGGTGCCGCAGGCCGGCGGACCCCGCTTGCAAGCGGGTGACTACATCCACTTCAACGGACGGTCGTCGAAGTTCTCCGAAGGCGGTTGGGGCATCATCCGTGTCTACGACAAAGAGCAGGCAGACTTGAAGAAGTTGCCGTCAGGGTTCTCCACCAAGGGAGAGATTCCCAAGGCAGTGCCGGTCTGTCCGGCGGATGCGCCGGTGAAGAGCTTCAATGTGCTGGCGTTGGATTATCCTGCGATGAAGTTCAATGCGAAGGCGCCTGAGTCTATCGAAGTGGACTTCGAACGGAAGATTCAAATCAGCAACCCTGAGGCCAAGATTTATGCCTTGGAGGAAGATGCCGCGAAGGTGGCGGGTGGCATGCACCCGATGCCGCTCACGCTCCGTGTGAACGTCGGCGATTGCGTCAAAGTCAATCTGAAGAACAAGATGAAGGACAGCAAGGCGTCCTTCTCTGCCATCGGATTGGCCTTTGATCCGAAGGACTCAATGGGCCTGAACGTCGGCAACAACCCGGGCGATCAGACGATCGCTCCTGGTGCCGAGCGGTCCTATACCTACTACGCGGATCCGTTCAACGGTGAAACGACGTCGTTGGTGTGGGATTGGGGTAACGTGATGGTCAACCCGCGCAACGGGTTGTTCGGAGCGGTCGTGGTCGGCCCGAAGGGATCCAAGTATCGGGATCCGAGGACCGGTGCCGATCTCAGCAACAAGAATTCCTGGGCTGCCGACGTGATCATCGATCGCTCGGTGCCGGGGAATGAAATGCGTCCGAACTATCGTGACGTGGCGTTGTTCTTCCAAGACGAAGATAACATCATCGGCACCAGCTTCATGCCGTATGTGCAGAACGTCGCTGGTCTGACCGGCGTCAACTACCGGTCTGAGCCGTATAAGTATCGTGAGGAGCAGGGTTGCTCGCTGGGCAAGATGTTCCAGCCTTGCAAGGCGGACAAGCCTGAAGATCCAGCCACTCCGCTCATCGAAGCGCATGCGGGCGATCCAGTGCGCATCCATGTGATCGGGGCGAACAATGAGCAGAACGGCATGTTCAGCGTCGAGAAGCATGAGTGGCCGATTGAGCCCTTCATGCGCGGCGCGGATGTGATCAGCGTGGTCGAGTTCTCCGGATCGGAGATCCTCGATGCGTTCCTGCCATCTGCCGGCGGTCCGTACCGCCTGCCCGGTGACTATGTGTACAGCAACCAGCGGTTGCCGTACTCCCAGTCCGGACAATGGGGCTATGTGCGTGTGTTGCCGTCCGGCGATACTCGCTTGCTGCCCTTGCACGGAGCTGGTGCAGGAATGAAGAGCGCATCGGTTGAGCAACCGGTGCAGGCCATTCCGGTCGCAGCGAAGTAAGACCGTCCCTCCTGCCGATCGCAGGAGGTGACGAATCAAGAGAGGGGGGAGGCCTAAGGCCTCCCCCCTTTTTCTTTAGAGCTCCCTTTGGTACGATGCCGAGAATCGTTCCAACTGGAAGGAAATCGTCTCATGCAGAGATATCGTATGTGCACCGCCTTTCATGCTGCGGTGAATGTCGCAGTCATTGTATTCTGTCTGATCTTCTCAGGTACATTCGTCTGGTCCTACGATGTAATCGAGGTCCCTCATGGCGGGACGATTGCAGGTACCGTTGAGTTGAAGGGGGCGCTTCCCGAGCCGAAAGGCTTCAACCTGATCACGTTTCCGGATCCGGTATATTGTGGCCGGATTTCCAACGGTCGGGGCTGGCGCCTGCTCCACGACTTTGTCGTGAGCCCTCAAGGGGGCCTGCAAGACGCCATCGTGTTACTCGAAGGGGTTCAATCCGGCAAGCCGTTTGAAACGTCCGTACCCTTGATCGAGGCGCGTGATTGCAAGTTCCAACCCTTCATGACGATCGTGCGAAACGGGCATGCCGTCGAAGTGATCAACATGGATCCCGTGATGCACGACATTCAAGGCTACGAAACGTCGCTCGAATCCGGTGCGCGTACGTTGTTCAATACGCCGCTGGTGATGAACCAGCAGCACCACCGTGGCGACATCCATGCGACCCACAATCATGCACCGGGAAAGTCTCTGGTTGGCCCGGTGTATCTAAATAAAGGGCGTCGGACGTTCTACATGCAGTGCGGCTTCCATGCCTACATGGAAAGTTGGGCGATGGCGGTCAACAACCCCTACTATGCGCTGACTGACTCGTCCGGAAAGTTTTCGATCGAGAACATTCCTCCTGGCACCTATCAGTTGGTCGTGTGGCATCCGCAGACCGGTCCTGGTGTCACCAAGACGGTCACAATCCAGCCGGACGGTGCATTGGTCGAACGTCTTTCTCTCCTCGCTCCAAAGGGGAATCGTTCCGCCTTTAAGGTGATGGATAATCCCCGTTTCGGCCCGGACACGCTGGGTTACTCCGTCGATATCCAGCCACTCGTCGAGCATCAGCACTAACAGGATGCTGAAAAGGTCGGCCAGCATCGTTCTCGGCTCATCGAAATCCTCAACGGGGACCCGGCCGCCTCACCACTCGGCGGCGCGCACAAACGTGGTGCTCCTTATTCGTCGCACCGTGCGCCCCCGAGGGTACGCCTCCTGTTTCGATTCGCCTGCGGCCTTGCTGGACAGACATTTTGAGCATCCTGTGAGAGTTAGGCTATGGAATAAGTCCTGGAGGTGGGGGCTCTGCCTCTTGCTGGCCCTGTACCTGGGGCAGGCGAGCATGCCTTGGCATGTCCTGGCTGACGATGCGGCTACTCCATTAGTGGAGTTCTCCGGCTTATTGGTCAAGAAGATCAAGGGGAAGCAATACCAGGCGCAAGTGTTTGCGAAGGGCGACCGGTTGCGGCTGGAGTACAAGTATGCGATTCGAACCGAACGCGGGTATGCGGCGATCGAAATCATCCGGCTGGATAAATCCGAGACCTGGTATCTGCTGGCCCAACAGAAGGAATTTCTGGTGACAGGGCTGGACCCTGACGATCTGCTCCCGGTTAGTCAGGCCTTACCGGGTGAGCAGGAGCGAATCCTGGTCGGTGACGCGACGGCCGCCGGTCGCACCGCGAAGCTGTTCGAAGTTCAAACCGACCACCATGGCCGGGTCGAGCGGTTTTACGAATGGGTCGACGTGGAAACAGGCGTGGTCTTGAAGCTCGTCAGTCGGGATCGGGAGTGGTCGTTTGAGTATGAACGGTTTAGACTGTCCCCTCAGCCGGCCTATTACTTTGAAGAGCCGCAGGGATATAAAAAGCGCATGGCGGCCACTGTGCCGCAAGGACGGGGGTAGCGAGACGATGGGTGAATGGAATTGGAGCAGGCGGTCGGGTCGTCATTGGTATCTGTTCACCGCGATGGCGGTTGCCTGGTTGACGGTGTGGAGTGGCGTCGATCAACCGGTGTTGGCTGCCGGAACGTCATCGGTGCCCAAGGAAGCGCAAGAGGCGTACGAGAAGAAACAGTATGGACAGGTGATTGATCTGTTGGCCAAGTTGGAGAAGGAGCAGAATCTCAGCCCGGACGTCCGACGGCTGAGGATTCACTCCTTTCTTAAACTGGCGAATCCCAAGGACGCGCTCGGTGAGTACGACAAGTTGGAGCTTGCGCTCAAGCACGATGAGATCCCCCTCCTCCGAGAGGTGGCGCTGGGGTTCATCGTTGTGATGGTGAAGGACATGCGCGATCAAATGCGCGGGGCTGCGTACACTGCACTCAAAGAGGTGGATTCGGACGAGGTCGTCCCCTATTTTGAGGATGGGCTCAGCGATGGTTCAGGCCCGGTTCGGGTTCTTGCCGTCGAGGGGCTCGGGCGATCCGAGGCCGGTCGGAAATCGACGAAATTGCGCGCGGCGATCGAGGATCAAGCAGGATTGGTGAAGGCGCGCGTGGTGAAAACGCTCGGTCGAACGGGAGATCCAGGCGTCATGTCGTTAGTCGAATCAGCGACCAAGGACGAACTGAGCACGGTTCGTATCGCGGCCTATGCGGCCTTGATCAGGCTCGGCAAGAAGGAGGCTTGGACTCAATTGCATCAGGCCGCAGAGTCGCTGAATCCTGAGGATCGAGCTGACGCGATTCGCACGATCGCCGACTTGAACGACCAGCGAGGCGTCCCCATCATGATCGAGTCGTTGACGTATAAACAACCCTCCGTTCGCGGTGCGGCGGCCAGGGGGCTTGGGCATCTCGGACGAAAAGAGGTTCGGGGGCAGATTGAGCAGCTTCTGAAGGACCCTATCCCGGGCGTGCGGGAATCGGCGGTGGGGAGCTTGGCGGATCTGGGAGGGACTGAATCAGTGCCGGCACTCACGCAGGCGCTCGGTGACGGCAGCTTTACCGTCCGTGCCTCAGCAATTGCCGGGTTGCTCCAACTCGGCCAGCCCTACTCGACCGTGGCGCCTACCGTACAATCGCTGGCCCAACAGAACGATACGGCTATGCGTGCTTCTGTGGCCTATGCCCTTGGGAAGGCAACCAAGGCCAATGCTCCGGGGGCGATCGCCCTGTTAACCAGTTTGACGGCTGATCCGCTTCCCGGTCCGAAGATCGTGGCACTCCGATCGCTTGGGCATGTGGGGGACCGTGAGCTGGTTCCCCTCATGAAGGAACTACTTCATGACACCAACGATGCCGTGCGAGCCACTGCGGCAGGAGCGCTGTTGCACTTGCTTCAACAGAAGAAGTAGATTTATCCAACGGATAGGGCGACCCCCTTGTTTCAGATTGACAGGGTAGGGTAGAGTTTTGTATACAGACTCGGCTTGAGACTAGCCTCGCCAATGCGAATCTCAATTATGTTCGAGTCACCAGGGCGGAATGCGTTCCCGTTTCCCCTCATGGCCGGTGGTTAGGAGTTAAGGGAACGAGAGCATCAACGCAGCAGTTATTTGTCCATCACAAGGAGGCAGTCATATGAAGAGTGCGTTATCAGTTATATTAGGCGTGGCAGCCGTCGCGTTTGTCGCGGCGCCTCTCACCTCGTTTGCAGGCGGAACCATTGCCGGCAAAGTGACCTTTGCAGGCAAGTCTGAGCAAGGCGAATTTTCTTTCGCGAAGTTCCCCAACCCCAAGTTTTGCGTGAAGAATCCCAACAAGGCGTTGATCGATGGGGACAAGCGCTTCTTCAAGAAGATTGAAGTGGGCAAGGATGGCGGTCTCAAGGGCGCCGTCGTAGCCGTTGTCGATATCGAAGACAAGGCCTTCATGGATGCCTATGCCGGCACCGAAGCCGTAGCGGAGTTCTGCGAGTTCCTTCCGTTTACCGGTGTGGTGGTGAACAATAAGTCTTTCAAAGTTGAAAATCACGACGCCGATGCCGATGACCCAAAGTCGGTCCAGGGTGTGTTGCACAATCCTCATAGCTTCGTGGTGAAGGGCTCCAGCTCGGCCACCGGCTTCAACATCGCATTGGCCAAGAAGGGCGACAAGCTCGATAAGCCAGTGGTGTTCCGTGGCGGTGCAGAGAAGGACGGCTTCTATCGTTTACAGTGCGACCAGCATGAGTTCATGCAGGGCTTCTTTCTCCCGGTGTCGAATGCGCATTTTGCCGTGGTGAAGGAAGATGGATCGTTCGAGCTCAAGGATGTGCCGGCTGGCAAGCACAAGATTGTGGCCTGGCATCCGTTTGCAGCCAAGGGCAAGAAGGTTGAATTTGACGTGGACGTGACCGAGGGCGGAACTGCCACAGTCAAGGCTGAAATCAAGTAAGCCAGCGTTGTGTCTTCGCGGGGTCACCCGCAATCAAAGGGCAGCGGAGCAATCCGCTGCCCTTTGTGTTTGTACAGAGTGCTGCGTCCGGTCAGCTGCCTTGCCTTTCAGTTTCCGATCTAGGTAAGATGCCGACTTTCAAGGCAATTTTCCTGATAGGAGTGGTGTGTCACGAGAACTCTCGCTCGCAGAAATTTTCCAGCTGGGGTACTACTGGGAGACGAAGATTCTATTGACGGCCATTAGGCTGGATGTGTTTTCCGCCTTGGATGGGAAACGGAAAACCCTTCATGACGTGGCCGGTCGTCTTGGCGCCCATGAGCCGACATTGGGACTCTTGTTGAATGCCCTTGTTGCGATGCGGCTGTTGGAAAAGGACGGGGATTCCTACGGAAACTCGACGGCTGCAGCCACGCATCTGGTTCGCAATTCTGCTCAATATATCGGGCATCTTCTCCTGCTTCACGATGCTGAATGGGACAACTGGGGCAAGCTGGAGCAGACGATTCGCACGGGACAGCGGTCTGTCGATCGGCATGTCTTTGAGACCGATCCTGAGTTAGGCCTCAACGTGCTGGCGGTACTTCATCGAATCGGGCAGCAGAGCGGGCCGGATTTCGCCAAGCGGCTGCAGCTGAGCGGGCCGGTTCGGCTGCTGGATTTGGGAGGCGGAGCCGGGACGAATGCGATTGCCTTCTGCCAGGTCTACCCGGAATTGACGGCGACGGTGTTCGATTTACCTGCGACGCTTCGGCTCACGGAACGAACGGTGAAAGAGGCTGGCTTGGAATCGAGGATTTCGTTGCAGTCAGGCGATTTTAACAAGGATGGACTTGGTGGACCCTACGATGTCGCTCTGATGTCCGATATCCTGCATTACCAGGATTTTCCGACGAACGCGGCATTGGTCAAGAGGGTCTGGACCCATTTGGCGCCAGGCGGCCGTTTAATCATCAAGGATCGATTCCTCAATGAGACAGGCACCGGTCCGGCCTGGACCACCGCCTTCGCGGTGCATATTCTGGTCAATACGCAGCGGGGCGGTTGCTATAAGACGGCAGATGCGATGCAGTGGATGAGCGAAGCCGGCTTTCCAACTGTGACAGAGCTGGAACCGACAGCGGTTGTGCTGGGTACGAAGTCCAGTCAGGCCTGAGAGCCGAGTACGCGGCAAGGAATATTATGCTTGAATGGCTAAAACAGCCTGGTTTTTTTGGCACCCATGCCACGGTCGGGGCGGACATGAGCCAGCTCATGGCGACGTTCTTCACGGGGCTCTTCGTGATCGGCTGGATCCAGGCGCGGAGACGGCGGGCAGATGCCCATCATTGGATGATGCTGGGCGGGATGATCGCCATGGTGGCCTTCTTCATGAGCTACTATTTGTTTCGTCAATTAGGCGTGTTGGCCTTTGAGGGGAAAGAAGGTTTTGGCGGGTCGCAAGCGCTCTACGATTATGTCTTCATCCCTGTTCTGACCGTGCACATCATTCTGGTCATTCTCGGATTGATTATGGCGATCTACATGATCGTGCTGGGTTTCCGTTCCCAGCAAGTCATCGATGGCGCTCGTTCGCTCAAGGAGACGCTGCTCCTGACGACCTGGAGGAAGGTCGGGGTGATCTTTGGGAGCGTCACGGCCCTGGTAATGTTCTTGTTCTTCTCGCGCGTGGCCACCGCCGGATTCTCCATGCGCAAATTCGAAGTCTATCTCAGCCTGTTGCTGCTGATCGCCATCGTATTTTCGGTCGAGATGACGATTCAGCGGATCTGGCCGAACGGCGCGCGGCGGCATCGGGCACTTGGGCTGTTTACGATGATCGTGTATTGCGTCCTCTTTGTGACCGGTACCACCACCTACACCATGCTGTATCTTCTCTATCCGGGAAAGATCGGGTAGTGGGGCCAACGATGAATGGTGAGCGATGAGCGATGACCTAAGGACGGCCTCTTTACTCAGCACTCAGCACTCAGCACTCAGCACTGAGGCCCCGTTATGCTGACCTGTGGCTGTGGCCGCTGGATGCATACCGAGGGGGTTGAGGAACGTTCCTACGATGATGGAACGCCCCAATGGTTCATTCGGTCGGAATGTCTCGGCTGTGGGCTGAAGGTCGGTGTCGATGTTCCTGCCGGCCAACCGGGCGGGTTTGTCGATCGGACGATGTGGACCGATGATGCGCTGCATCGGCTGGACCGTATGCCGCCCTACCTTGCCCCGCTCGTGCGCGGTGAGGTGGAACAGGATGTGCGGGTCAGAGGAGAACGGGTGGTCACATACGACACGTTGCTTCGGCCTCGGACCGGCGAACGGATCGAGTGGGAACCTGAGGCGGAACGTCGATTGGATAGAGTGCCGGCACCGGTTCGTGCGATGGCCCGTATTGAATTGGAGCGGACTGTGGCCGACCGCGGCGAGACACGAATTACCGTCGCGTTGATGGAAGAAGTGAAAGCGCGTTATTTCGGAATGGGCTCCAAAGGCAGCGCAGAACGTTGAACGCTGAATGATGAACGACAGAAGAGAATCGTCAAGAGTTCTCTTTCTCGCTCATGGCTCATCGCTCCACGTTTATCGTTGAATTTTACATGCTGCATCGAATGGCATTGCGAGTATTGCCAAGCCTGAGTCTTGTCGTCACGGAAGATGTGGTGCGCAAGCAGAAGCGGATCGTCATGTTTGTGCCTGGCTTGGTGGCGTTCGTGGTCTATCGGTTGGCTAAGCTGCTGGTGCCACTATCAGAGCCGGTCGTGTTGTTGCTGGTCAGCGGTCTTGTTGCGGTGGTGACGGCGCTGTCTGCCTATCGCGTCGGTCGGGCTACGGCATGGGGGAAGATCCTCCAAGAGGATGGGCGTCGTCTGTTGCTCTGGCTCGGCGGCTGGATTGGATTTGTCTACGGGGTCCAGTTGTCCCTGTTGGTCTTGGCGCTGTTGTGGCTCGTGGGATATGACTATCTCCAACATCCGGATGGGCCGGCCATGATGGCCATTATCATTTCCTGCACCGCCGTCGCGCGCGACGCGTTTGAGATTGGCCATGTGCGGAAAATTGCTCTCATGGGCCGTCCGTTTCCCACGTTCCCAGATGGAGCAGCCCTTCGCACGCTGGTGCAGAGTCATGGGATGGAACTGGCCCCCTGGGTTGGAGTTGGCCTCATCGTCGGTGCTGTGGGCGCTTCATTAGGACAGTTCGTCGAGGGAAGTCAGGGAGCGGCGCTGGTCCAGTTGTCTGCTGTGGCGTCGTTGGGAGGCGGAGTCGCGCTCTGTGCCTATTTCGGCGGGCTTCGTCCAGACGCGTCATGGACTCAAGGATTGTTCCAGACGAAGGCCAGTGAATTGCTGAAGTACTGGTGGTGGCCTGGACTGGCCTTTGCCGCGACGTACTATCTCGTGGCGGCAGGATCGGTCATTTTTCTCTTGCGACAGCCTGGCATTCCCACTGCCTACGCCATGGTCGGTGGCGGGTGTGTGACGGGCATGATGGCGCTGTATTGTTATTATCTCGGGTTTCGCCGGCAGGTCGAAGAACAACAGGGACTGACGATCTCGAGTGCCTTGCTTCGCTGTCCCTTTGTGATGGGAATTCTTGGCAAGTCGACCGGTGCAGGCATCTCCATGACGGCTGGTTCAAAGGGTTAAGCCTATGGCCATGAAAAAAAGAACTCACGGGGCGTTCTGGTTTGTTGCCCTGATCGCGATTGTGCTGGCTGTTTCCTGGATCGGCTGGGGTGGTCAGAGCCAGTCCTTTGCCGAGGATGCCACCGACCTCTACTTCAAGACACCTGGCGTTCCCCAGGGGCCGCCGGCTCCTTCTCCTCAAGAGACGGTTTATTCGAGGATCGGTTCGTTCGACAGCCGATTGCTCGTGTGGTTTGTCACGCAACAGCACACGTATTTCGGAGGGTTTGTCCTCGCACTGCCGATCTTTTGTGTCTTGCTGGAGTTCCTGGGGCTCAGCAGTAAAAAGCCTGCGCTGGCCCTTCGTTATGATGGCCTCGCGCGAGATTTGGCAAAAGTCTCTCTCCTGGCTCTGTCGGTGACGGCTGTGGTCGGGAGCCTCATGCTCGGGATGTTCATCTTCTTCTATCCCAGTTTCATGAAGTATATGGGCGGGACGTTCAAGGCCTTCATGCCGTTCTATGCGATCGTGTTCGTCGGGGAATCGCTGCTGCTCATTCTCTATTACTACAGTTGGAGCCGGATGGCTGCGCCGGCGCTGAAGTGGGGGCATGCCTCGATCGGTGTCTTGACGAACCTGTTCGGGGCCGCGCTGCTGTTCTTGGCGAACTCCTGGTCGGCCTTCATGATGGCGCCGGCCGGTGTCGATGCCAAAGGGCGGTTTCTGGGCAACGGATGGCATTTGCTCCATTCGGCGCTGTGGAATCCATTAAACGTCCATCGTTTCCTGGCAGACATTATGTCCGGCGGTGCGGTGGTGTTGGCCTATGCCTGCTATCGCTTCTTTACCAGCAAGACCGATGAAGAGCGCGCCTATTTCGACTGGGTGGGGTATGTGTTTCTGTTCGTCACGGTCTGCGCGTTGTTACCCATGCCCTTTGCCGGCTATTGGTTGATGCGGTCGGTCTATGCGTTTAGTCAGAGCATGGGCGTCACGATGATGGGCGGCTTACTCACCTGGCTCTTCGTGGTGCAGGCGCTCTTGATCGGCGCGTTGTTTCTTGGCGTGAATTATTACCTATGGCAGAGCATGGCGCGCCTTCGTGGCGGTGAACGGTATCAGCCGTATTACCAGTCGCTGCTCGGGGTCTTGATCTTAGCCCTGTTTATTTGGCTGACGCCGCATACCGTCATGATGTCGGGCAGTGAGGTGAAGGCGATGGGCGGTTCGTCGCATCCCGTAGTCGGCAACTATGGCGTGATGTCGGCGAAGAACGGCGCAGTCAATATCTTGATTCTCGTGACCACACTGAGCTTCATCTACTATCGGCGCGCAAATCGAACGATGGTTGTCTCCTGGGTGAAGAAAGGAAACTTTCTGATCGGCGCGCTGTTTCTGGTCGGTGCACTCAACATTATCTGCCTCTCGGTCTATGGGTTCTATCTGCCGGCGAAGCTTCGCGTCGGGTTGTCGTCGCCGCAGGCGGTGACGACGTTCACGGTTCTGGTGGGCGCGCTGGTGATCAATCGCATGATGCTCAAGGGGGCGCTTATTCGTGGGCCGGTCCAATGGGGGAAGATATCGGTCAGAGGCATGGTGGGCCTATTCGGATTGGCGGCTGCCTTCTCATGGGTCATGGGTCTCATGGGGTATATTCGTTCGTCCGGGCGGTTGGCTTGGCATGTGAGTGAGGTGATGGCCGATGTTTCTCCCTGGGCCTTTACACCGGATCTGGCGTTTGCGGCGAAGATGGTGACGCTCAACATGGTGGTGTTCTGGGGAGCGGTGTTCGCGCTCTTCTGGATGTGCCAGCGTGATCAGTTGCCCGTGATGGGAGAAGACTTGGTCGAAGGAAATGCGACGGTTCTGGCGCCGTCGTCGTCGCAAGAGGCATGAACAGCGAAAGGGTTGCGCGTATGAGGCGAGGGGCGATAATTCGACGATATCTCGCAGTCGGGCTGGTTATCTGTGGAAGCTTCGTGATGCAGGGTGCGATCTCGGCCCAAAACCCATCTTTGGTTCTGGAGGATTTTCAGGCAAAGGAAACGGACGGGTTCCCATCGAATTGGGATCATGAAAATCAGCGAAGTCAGTCCAAGGGGCGGGATGCCTATAAGGTTCAGACTGAGAACGGTGTGAGTTTTCTGGCGGCGAAGGATGCAGGACAGAGAATCAAGAAGAAGAAGATCGATTGGGACCCGAAGGCGTTTCCGGTCTTGACCTGGCGCTGGCGCCTGCATAAATCCGCTACGGCAGGAACGGAACCGATTGCAGCGATTTACGCCTCCCTGGATACGGATCTCATGTTCATCCCGGTGTTCACGAAGTATATCTGGAGTGCCTCGAAGCCTGAGGGGACGGTGACCGAAGGGGGCATGTTCAGCGGCTCGGAGATCGTGGTGCAAAGCGGCACCAAGGATGTCGGTCAGTGGTTTGAAGAGCGCGTGAACGTCTACGAAGATTTCAAGCGGATTCACCAGCATGAGCCGGCGGCGAAAGCCTGGGGTATTTCGATCATTGCCGGGCCTGGGGTGGAAATCGACTTTGGATCGATGGTTGCGAGCGCAGGCCGTTAAAGAAATGAGTTGTCATTAGCATGACCGAGTCTGGTACGGAACAAGTTGCACCCCGTGCGATGCTCGATATCCTGTTTGGCGTGGCCGTCATGGGAACAGTCGGAACGCTCATCGGGGTCATTATGGGTGGCGGTATATTGCCGCTTGCGAGTGGGGCGGGGCTGGTACTTGGCGGAGTCATCGGGTTTATGGGGGGACGGCGCTTCCTGGTGAGTATTTTGGTAGGAACGCTGTTGGGCGGGGCGTTGGCCTGGTTCATTGCCGGGCCGGAGAGAATATCCGTTGGCGCGGGGGCCGGCGCCGCCATGGGTGGATTTCTGGGTGTGCAGATCTCGATGTTGCTGGATATGTATGCGGCCAAGAAAGCCGCATCTGAGCCGGTCGATCCCTCCGTGTCACGCACAATCGAAGGAGCATGAGACGCGATGGAAAATAGGGGAGTACTCATCGGTTCGATCATTTTTGTCTTTGCGTCGTTCTTCCTGATCATCAGCTTGCTGGTCTATGAATCGTACAAGGCGAAGAAGATGAAAGAGCTGGTTCTGTCGATCAAGACTGAGTCTCGTCCTGCGCCGAGCAGTGCCCCTTCGCTGGATTACTCCATGTATAAAACAAAGATGGGCGATGAGGGCCGCGAAATGGTGCAGATCCCCGAAGGTCCGTTCATCATGGGCAGCAAAGATGGTGATCCAGACGAAGTGCCGGAGCGTCAAGTGTTTCTCAAGGGGTTCTTTCTCGACAAGAAAGAGGTGTCGCAAGAGGAATATGCCCGGTTCGCTAAAATGACCAAGCGGCCCTTGCCGAAGATCGAGGTGTTTGAAGACGATCAATCCAAGCTGCTGAAGCCGGAGTTTGCGGCGATGAGCATGTCGTGGGACGAGGCGGGGGCCTATTGCAAATGGGCAGGCAAGCGGCTTCCCACGGAAGCGGAATGGGAAAAGGCCGGCCGTGGCGAGGGGAAGCGGAAGTACGCGTGGGGCGACACCTTCATGAATGGCCGCGCCAATGCCAATGTGGATGGGAGTGAAGATGGCTATCGGTATCTCGCGCCTCCCGGGTCGTTCGAGTCCGGGAGAAGTCCCTATGGAATCTATGACATGACGGGGAACGTCGCGGAATGGGTCGCGGATTCGTACGATGAGCATTACTACCAGAAAGCGCCCTACCGTGACCCGAAAGGGCCGGACGATGTCGATTTGAAGGTGGTGCGTGGGGGGTCGTGGCGAGAGACTGAGCATAACGCCCGGCTATCCAAACGATTTGCGGCGAAGCATTGGCGGACGGATATTACGATCGGGTTTCGATGTGCGAGCGATATGGAGATTGGCGACAGCCCCTCGGCGTCATAACAGACATGCTTGAAAGTAAATTTAAGATCGCGTTTCTTCTTACCGTCCTCGTGTTTGCTGCGCTTCCCATCCTGGCAATCATCCGTGGCACCACGCTGACTCCATTTGAGGATCCTCCAAGCAATTCCACGGATGCAACCCCGTCAGAGCCGCTCGATTCCTCTCAGGTTACTCGTGAAGAGCCGGTCCGGGAAGAGATGGTCTCAATTCCGGCAGGGCCCTTCATCCGCGGGACCGATCATGACGGATTTGACGAACGGCCGCAGCGCACGCTGGTGCTGGATGCCTTTGCCATTGATCGGTACGAAGTGGCCAACTTTTATTACCAGCAATTTGTCGATGCGACCGGCCACCGCAAGTCTGGTCCTCCTTCCCGCTACGCCAAGAACATGAGCAGGATGCGTGGCATCAATCAGCCCGTGGTGTACGTGTCATGGGAGGATGCGGAAGCCTATTGTCATTGGAAGGGGAAGCGGCTTCCCACTGAGGCGGAGTGGGAGAAGGCGATGAGAGGAACGGATGGCCGTCTCTGGCCCTGGGGTAATGTGGAGCAGCCCAACGGAGCGAATTGGGCCAGGGTGCAGGATGGTCATGATGTCGCCGCGCCTGTCGGTGCCGTTCTGACCGATAAGAGCCCGTACGGTGTCATGGATGGAGCAGGAAATGTGATGGAGTGGGTGGCCGACTGGTACGCGGAAAGCTATTTTAAGGAGACTCCCGAACGAAACCCTCAAGGCCCTGAGTTTGGCACCTTTCGGGTGCTTCGAGGGGGAGGATACGCGACCACGGGGGCTGATATTCGTATCACCAGTCGGAGTAAAATGGTTTCCGACTTTCGCGATGAAACGATCGGATTTCGCTGTGCGGTTTCAGGCATGAAATAAGAGTAGAACTTGAGCCTGAAACCATGAAAAATCTACAACAAATCAAAGTGGTAGAGAATGAGGAACACGGCCAAAATTATATTGACAACCATACCGGCCAAAACTATAATGTCGAACACTTTTGAGTTTGCAATCATCGATTTTCCCCTGATATTTCGTGTGCGGCAAAGAATTTTGAATAACATATGAAAATCTGTGTGTCAAGAAATTCGCTGAGCTGAACTAGGCGCGTATTATTTCCATCAGAAGAAGGAGACACAATGGCAACAGTGGTAGCAGATAGCGAGATGAAGGTTAACATCGGCAAGATGATTTTCTACATCACCTGTGCGGCTGGAATCTGGTTTTTTTATTGGTTCGCAGGAATTCAGTGCCCCTGCTAAGTGAGGGCCGCTCTATTTCTGGGGTTTTTGAATGTCTGCAAGCTGTGAGGGAGGGAGTCTAATGGGTCAGACAATCGTTTATGTGCTTGTGTCGCTAGTAATTTGTGTTGCCTATTTCGTGGGAGTCGATCACTTTTTGATGGATTCGCAGGGACTGGACTTCTGGTATTTGTTCAGGAAGTAGGTCCTGGGTCTATTCTGTGCTGAGTTGAGTTTGCAGGGAATTATGGTGAGTCTTTTTCGGAATGCATTAAGGAGGTATCCCATGGGTTTAGTGGCTGGGAAGAAGTTGTTCTCAATCATGGCGCTTTGCGCGATGATTGGCCTTCTCCTGCTCCCCATCGCCGTATCGCTTCCAACGCTAGCTTTGGGCGCGGATGCGCCTGATGCGGTGAAGAAGGATGGTGAGGCGAAGGTCGAGAAGGGGAGAGACGTCTATTATAAGACGGAGGGTATCGTTGTCGGTGCCCCTGCTCCGAAGACCGTCGATGGTCCTCGGGATTATCCGCGATACAACTTCGAGAGTCGCGTGTTGCTCTGGTTCGCAAATCAGCAGCACCTCTATTACGGAAGTTTTGTGCTCGCGGTTCCGATTTTCTGCATGGTCATCGAGTTCATGGGAGTGGTGACGAAGGATAAAGCGATGGCGAAGCGGTATGATCAGCTCGCCTACGACTTCATCAAGATCAGTCTGACGGCCTATTCGTTGACCGCCATTCTCGGTGGTATCTTGATCTTCACCTTCCTGACTCTGTATCCGGCGTTCTTCGGTTACTTATCCAGTATCTTCCGTCCGGTCATGCATATTTATGCATTGATGTTTGTGGCGGAGAGCGGAACCCTCTACATCTATTACTACGGCTGGGACAAGATGAGGGAAGGGTTTCTGAAGTGGATTCACTTGAGCCTGTCCGTCATTTTGAACGTGATCGGAACGTTGCTCATGTTCTTGGCGAATTCCTGGATCGGGTTCATGATGTCGCCGGCCGGAGTCGATGAGCAGGGGCGCTATCTTGGGAACATCTGGCACGTCATCCATACCGCACTTTGGAATCCGCTGAACCTGCATCGCATTTTGGGTAACATGGCGTTCGGTGGTGGTGTCGTGGCGGCCTACGCGGCGTACAAGTTTTTGGCCTCCAAGACCGACGAAGATCGTGCGCATTATGATTGGATGGGCTATATCGCCATGGCGCTCGGCGTGGCGTTCTTGATCCCCTTGCCATTCGCCGGTTATTGGCTGATGCGCGAAGTGTATGCCTACCGTCAGCAGATGGGCATTACCCTCATGGGCGGTCTTCTGGCTTGGCTCTTCATCATTCAAGCTACGATGATCGGCATTCTCTTTCTCAGCACTAACTACTATCTCTGGCAGGCTCTAGGCCGGATGCGTGGTGCCGAGAAATATCAACGCTACATCAAGTATCTCGTGTTCGTCCTCTGTTGCGGCTACCTGGTGTTCATTACTCCTCACACGATTGTCATGACTCCCGCTGAGCTCAAGGCGATGGGTGGTCAGCAGCACCCGGTGTTGGGGAACTATGGCGTCATGTCGGCCAAGAACGGTGGAATCAACGTCATCATTACCACCACCATTCTTAGTTTCGTCTGGTACATGCGAGGCAACAAGGTCTCGACGGTGTCCTGGTCGAAGTTCGGCAATATCTTCATGGGTATGTTCTTTGGTTGTGCCTACGTCAATATTATTGGGCTCGCGGTCCTGGGATATTATATCCCGGCAAACGTGCGAGTCGGTCTGTCGGTGCCTCAAGTCGCTACGACGCTGTCCTGCCTCTTTTTCATGTTTGCACTCAATAGCTTCATGATGAAGGGCGCCAAGCAGATGGGGCCTATCGAGTGGGGAAAGATCTCAGCTCGGTCGCAGTATGCTTTGATCATGCTTGCGACAGCCTTTACTTGGATGATGGGGTTGATGGGGTACATTCGCTCCTCAGTCCGATTGTTCTGGCACGTGAATGAGATCATGCGGGATAACTCACCTTGGGCCTATACCCATACAGTGGGATTTGCCGCAAATATGATTTCATTCAATGTGTTGTTCTTCTGGATCAGCATTCTCTTTGTCTTCTGGCTTGGTAGCCTCGGGATAAAGAAGGCGCCAGTTGAAGTAAAGGCAGGGGTTCCAGGCGGCGCTGCGCAGCCAGCTGGGAGCCACTGATCATCTTTAGGATCTTGCTTGGGGGAGTGGAGGCGCGTGGTACGTGCCTCCGCTCTTACCAAAACCTCAGGAGGTTACAATCGTGGGCGATCTGATAAACGAAGCTATTTCAATAGGGTGGCCACTGCTCGCGCTTCTCGCGGGGCTTCTCGTGTACTCTCTGATATCGATTAGTGATCCAACTGCAAAGAAGCGCGCAACGTTCAAGCTCTTTATTGGCACGATCGCTGCGTTCATGCTGTTGCTGGCAATTGCGCACTATGAGACCAGTTTCTATGGTGCGAACCGGATGTTGCCTGTCTCCTTAGTTCTCATCACTGCAATGTGTTTTATGATGGGGATCTACTTTCCCAATCAAGCCGCATTGCTCAAGATCGGCGGCTTCATGTTCCTTGTTGCTGCTGGCTTATCAGGCTATGGCAATTGGTTGCCGCAGGTCGAAGGTGGATTTCCTCCGAAAGAAGAGAAGCTTCAGTATGAGGCGATGACCGCGCAGCAGTTGGCCGATGAAGGCGAAAAGATCATTTTCGGGGGCATCGGGCAAAATAAGGTTCAGGGCGCGATTGGGAAAGGGCAATGTCCACTTTGTCATGCGTTCCACAAAGGAATGCTGGGAGAGCGTGCACCAAACCTTGACGGTATTCCTGAGCGTGCAGGTAAAGAGCGGCTGGAAGATCCTAAGTACAGCAAGGGAAAGCCTGCAGGTAGAGACTATGCTCAGAAGGAAGCATTTCCTGGAGCGGGCACTGCAGAAAATGGCCAAGAGTATATCGCTGAGTCCCACTCCTGCCCGAGCTGTTACGTTGTTGCCGGCTTTGGTGTGAAGGGTACGAACGATAAAGAAAGCCCAATGCCTGCCATCCACAAGCCACCGATCTCGCTGAGTCTCGCAGAGTTGGCGGCTGTTGATACGTGGCTCTATATCCGCGAAGGGCGAGACGCTCCGACATATGACGAGATCGTCAAGTCCTATGAGAAGTTTATTCCGGAAGCCGATCGTCCAAAGCAGCAAGATGACAAGGCAGCCGGACCGCCCAGCGCCTTGCTGGCAGATGGAACGGAGCCGGTGGATCAGATTTTAGCAAAGGCTCAGTGCGTGTCCTGCCACACTATCCCTGGCATTCCTGGGGCAGTTGGTACGATTGGTCCTAAGCTCGAAGAAGGCACAAATGCTCCTCTTCGCATAAAGGATAAGGACTACAAAGGGACGGCAAAAACTGTTCCGGATTACATTATGGAGTCGATTGTCTCACCAAGTGCCTATGTGGTGAAGCCATTCCCGGACAATACGATGCCGAAAGTGTTCGGACAGAAGCTCAGCGCCGGGGCGCTGAAGAAGATCGTCGATTATTTGTCGCAGGTGAAGGCGGGATCGCCGCCACCGAAGATTTCATAGTCTTGTCTGTCTACCTCTTTTGTTGAGTAAAGGGAGTTTGCCGATGAAAGCATTAATGTCAGTCGCGGCACTCATAGGAGCTGTTGGGATACTCCTGCTTGCCGGAATGATTGTGGATATCATTCCGTCAAATACCGTGCGCCTGGTCGAAGGTTACATGCCTATGCAAGTGCTCTTTGAGCTCGCGCTATTTGTCGCGGGTTTTACAGGGCTAAGCTATATGTCGGCTTCCATGGGAATGGCGCTCCCTCGCTTCTGGCAGGGGATTTTCTTTTGGTCGTTCATTCTTCTGTATTTGAAGTATCGTGTGTATCCGCCGATTCCGTTCAGCGTTCGCGCTATGTACGGGACCGTCTCGCTCATAGCTGTGTTTATGTGGGTCTCAGCGAACGAGGAAGATTGGAAGAAGTTCAAGCAGCCGATCATGAACATTTTGGATGCCCAAACCGGGGCAAACAAATTGTTGCGGTACGCCTATCTGGTCCTGTTGCCGATTTTGATCGGCGGGTTCTCCTATAACGCGATGGTGCCGAAGTCAGAGGAGCCCATCGAGTTGCGCACGGTGCATCCGGCGCCACCGGCCAGCACCAAGGTGCATGGAAAGACGTATACACTTCAAACATCGCAGAACCCCTATCGTGTCAACCTCGAAGGGAAGTTCGATCAGGAATATAGCAACGCGAATATTGTGGAGCAGGGTATGGGTCGGTTGATGAAGCCGAATGCCAATCCCTGGGATAAAGATGCTCAGGGCTACCTGAAGTATGTGCGTGAGGGGGGAGAGATCTTCTTCCAAAACTGCCACTTCTGCCACGGCGATAACCTGAACGGTCGCGGCCTCCATGCATTTGCTTTCAATCCAATTCCTGCGAACTTTACTGATCCGGGAACGATTGCACAATTACAGGAAACGTTCATTTTCTGGCGTGTGGCCAAGGGTGGAATCGGGTTGCCGAACGAAGGGTTCCCCTGGGCCTCTGTGATGCCACCGTGGGAGCAGCATCTGACTGTGGACGAAATCTGGAAAGTCATCTTGTTCGAATATTGGCACACGGGGTATTACCCCCGAACCTGGGACTAATCGTTCACGGGAATTTCTAGCCAACCTGGATTTACGACATGAGGGAAACCATGAAGAATTCGTTTAGTCTGAAGGCGGGGGCGCTCCTCGCGACTGCCTTCGGAATTATCCTGGTCTCCGGGAGCACCGGGGGCGTAGCTTTTGCCGCAGATGCCCTTCCTGAGGGTTTCAAGAAGGCTGAATTGTCGCCTGAACCTGCTGCCGACATGATTGAGGCAGGCAAGCGCGTGTACTTTACCAAGTGTGTCTGGTGCCACGGCGTCGATGGTGCGGGTGATGGACCTGGCGCAGATCGTCTCTGGCCTCGCCCCCGTAACTTCAACCAGGGCACGTTCAAGATTCGTCGCACGGCGAGCGGTGAGTTGCCGTTGTTCGATGCCAAGAAGCCCATTCCTGGTCAGAACGATCTGTTTGAGACCGTCACACATGGTCTGCCAGGTTCAGCCATGCCATCCTGGGAAGGTATTCTGACTGAAGAGCAGCGGCTCCAAGTCTTGTCTTTTGTCACGACACAGCTGGTGAAGGATAGAAAGTTCACCGATAAGGCATCTGAAAGTCAGACCGTTCTACAGCTTGATGAGCTGAAGCCGATTGCCGCGTCAGAAGAGAGTTTAAAGAAGGGCGCAGAGCTCATCGTCGAGAAGAAGTGTGTGGAATGTCACGGCGCTGAAGGCCGTGGCGACGGCAATGCGTTCAATCTGAAAGATGACTGGGGTTTTTCAATTCAGCCGGCCGACTGGCACAAGTGCTGGAACTTCAGGGGCAGCCGCCAAGATCCCTATAATGTCAAAAACATTTTCCGGACGTTTTCGACCGGAGTCAACGGTACGCCGATGCCCTCGTTCGCTGACAACAGCACGGTTGAAGAACGGTGGCACATTGCCAACTTCGTGAACTCGCTGTGTGAGCGAGAGGCTGACGGGAAACCCCTAGCGATCGATCCGCAGGCGGACAAGCCGAAGATCAACTTTGTGGTGTCCTCAGGGGTGGTCGAAGGGGAAATCCCGGCAGATCCAGAGCATGAGTTGTGGAAGAATCGGGCTAGACGGTATATCGCGATGGGTGGTCAGATCACTCACAAGCCAAGAAACTTCGTGAATCGGATCGACGATATTTGGGTGAAGTCCCTCTATAACGACAAGCATGTCGTATTCATGTTCCAGTGGGACGACCGGACGAAGAGTGTGGCCGAAGGGAAGTTGCCTTGGGCGCCGACGTCAGTGAATGTCGATGTCAAGGAACAAGATCCGAAGACTGGCGAAGAGGGTTCGATTGCCTCGCATCAGAATAACTACACGGTGTACAACGATGCGGTCGCGATGCAAACGGCCGTGAAGTGGAAAGAACTTCCGGCGCCGATTAAGCCACGGTATCTGTTCGGCAGCAATGAGCAGTTCCCTGTTGATATTGTGAAGTGGGAAGCTGATGGCTCACTCCGTGCCTTTGAAGGTACCGGATGGGACAAGGACTTCACACAGCGCGATACCTACGAGGAGAATATCAAGATTCTTCACTCAGAGTGGAAGAATGGACGTTGGACGGTCATCATTCAGCGTCCTTTGGGAAACAAGAAGGATCAGGATTACGACGAAGATACCTTCTTCGAAATGGGACAATACATTCCCACGGTGTTCTTTGCTTGGGACGGCCACAACGGCGACGCAGGACGGAAGATGGCCGTTTCGGCCTTCTACTACACCTTCCTGGAGCCGCCGACGCCTCGCGAAGCCTATATCTATCCGGTTGTGATTGCCTTTGGTGTGGTCCTCCTGGAAGGGTGGGTCCTCACGAGACGATCGAACAAGCGGAAGGGAAAGACCCTCTAACGTTCATCTGCGCGAGAGAGTCTGGAAAAGTATGAGGGGGTGGGGGTAACCCACCCCCTCTTTCTTTTTGGCCGTCGACTTTGAGGACATGATGGAGAGTGACGTAACCGGCGTCCTGCTTGCCGGGGGAAAAAGCCGGAGAATGGGCGAAGATAAACGGTATCTCGTTGTGGGGGAACAGACCCTCCTTGAACGAGGACTCGCCGTGCTTCGCTCAATCTTTCAGGAGGTGTTGATCGTCATTGCGCAGGACAGTCCGGCACTCGATGTCGACGCGAGAACTGTTCGAGACCTGGTGCCGGATTGCGGCAGTCTTGGAGGGTTGTATACCGGGCTTACAGAGGCCACGACACCCTACATATTCGTAGTTGCCTGCGATATGCCGTTTCTTGATCAGGCGGTTATTTCCCAGTTCACAAGTCGAAGAAGGTCTGCAGACATTGTTATGGCGAAACTCGCGGGCCGGTTACATCCAATGCACGCCTTGTATAGCAACCGGTGCCTGCCTGTCATTGAACAGATGGTTTTGGCACGACAGCTCAAGATTCAAGAGATTGTGTCGTGCGAGTCCCTCCGGGTTCAATATGTGACTGAGGGGGATCTGGTTGGGATCGACCCCTCCTGCCGTTCTTTCCAAAATGTGAATACACCGGCAGATCTTGAAGTCGCGCGATCCCTGCTGGCACAGTTACCTCCCTCTGGACAGTAAGGTACATCGTGGCAAGAACGATCGTCATGATCCATCCGGGTGGCCTTGGCGATGTATTCTTGGCTGTGCCTGCTATGACACGATTGCGCAACCGCTTTACCAGCCATCGGCTCCTGCTCTGTGCCGGAGGCCAAGTCGCAACGCTGCTGCTTGCATGCAGAAATATCGATGACTGGACCTCTCTGCAGGGACGTGCTTGTGCGGACTTGTTCGCCGGTTCGGTTACGGGTCAGCTACAGACATGGCTGAAGGATTGTGATCTTGCCATTGGCTGGATGGAGGATGCCGATGGCAGGTTGAGCGGGGCACTCAAGGCAGCTGGCGTCCGCGAGGTGATCGTGAGGTCTCCATTCTCACTCACGATCCATGCGACACACCAACGCGATCGATTTCTTGAGGCGATCAATGAGGCACCGTATGCCGGTGAGGGGCATGCAGAGTTGGCGGTGACGGAACCGCTCTTCTCTCTCGGACAAGCCTGTCTTGAAACGGCGGGTCTTTCGAACGGCCAGCCTTTTGCCGTCATTCACCCTGGGAGTGGGAGTGCCCATAAGTGTGTGGGCCCAGAGATACTCGCATCCGTCGTTGCCGCGCTTCAGCATTCCGGAACGATCCCAGTGATTCTCGAGGGGCCAGCAGACCGGGAGCCAGTCGAACGGATTTTTCAGGCATGTCTACAACCGCCGGTTGTCTTGAAGGGCCTGGATGTTCTCACCGTTGCCGGGGTGCTGGCTCAAGCTCGGCTCTATCTCGGGCAGGATTCAGGCGTGACACATATGGCGGGGTTAATAGGGGTGCGTACGGTGGCGTTGTTTGGGCCGACTGAGCCGTTGCGGTGGGCTCCCCGTGGCGCCCATGTCACCATCGTGCAGGGGCAGCCTTGTCTCTGCCGGTCGTGGGACGATGTTAGCCGCTGCGAGGAGCAACCCTGCCTCAAGATATCGCAGGATGATCTTGTGTCACTCTGTCTGGCACAGCTCAAAGAAGCTGTAGTCTGACAGAGAATCCCATCCGGCTGCCTTGTCACTAACCATCCCGTATGCTACAGTGGCCAGTTCGTTTTTCCTTTCATTGCTAATGACTTAGGAGTTTATCTTGTCCAGCGGGGTCGTTCAGGAAAAGGTCACCAGTGCACTCCTCGGAGCGCTCAATGGAGCCAAACAGAAGGGCCAACTGAAGACGGAAGCCTGGCCTGAACTGAGTCTGGATGCTCCCAAACGGCCTGAATGGGGAGACTTAGCCTCAACGGTTGCGATGTCTCTCGCGGCCTCCGAGCAACGAGCGCCCCATGACATTGCCCAAATTATCATCGACAACCTCTCTCAGCGCGAACAACTCTTTGACCGTGTCGAAATTGCCAGACCCGGGTTCCTGAACCTCACGCTCAAGCCTTCCATCTGGCAGGAAGTGCTCAGGGAAATCGAGACGCAAGGATCAACCTACGGGCGAGCTGAATTGGGTGAGAGTCGCCGCGTGTTGGTGGAATATGTGAGTGCCAATCCGACTGGCCCATTGCATGTGGGCCATGGGCGCGGCGCGGCGGTCGGGCAGGCGGTTGCGAATATGCTCAAGGCTGTCGGGTATGACGTCGTGAGTGAGTACTATATCAACGATGCCGGCCGGCAGATGAAACTGCTGGGAACCTCTGTCTATGCCAGGTACGAAGCATTGTCCAATCGACCGGTAGAGTTTCCGACAGAAGGTTATCACGGGGCTTACATCACGGCTGTGGCCGAGCATGTGAAGCAACAGCTCGAATCTGAGCTGACCGGACGAACGGCTGCAGAGGTAGAGGAGCGCTGTCGCACGTTTGCCTATGAGGAGTTGCTGGGGCTGATTCGCGAGGATCTGAAGTATTTCGGGATCGAGTTCGAGTCCTGGTTCAGCGAGGCCTCCCTTGTAGATTCTGGTGCGGTGCAGCGGGTGTTGGATGAATTGAAAGCGCAGCAGTTCCTGTTTGAGGAGGAAGGGGCCTGGTGGTTCCGATCCTCCGCATTCGGTGATGAGAAAGACCGTGTTGTCCGGAAGCAGGACGGTGAGTACACCTACCTGGCGTCCGATATCGCCTACCATCAGGATAAGTTGCGGCGCGGATACGATCTCTTGATCGACGTCTGGGGCGCGGATCACCATGGCTACATTCCCCGCATGCAAGCGGTCGTGCAGGCCTATGGGCATCCGAAAGATCGCCTTCAGGTCGTGCTGGTTCAGATGGTGAATCTGTTGCGCGGCGGGAAAAAAGTTGAAATGTCGAAGCGGGCCGGCGAGTTCATTACGATGCGGGAGGTCATCGATGAAGTCGGGGCCGACGCGGCCAAGTTCTTTTTCTTGATGCGCGATTCGAATTCACATCTCGACTTCGATTTGGAGTTGGCGAAGCAGCGGTCATCCGATAATCCCGTCTATTATGTGCAGTATGCCCATGCCAGGATCGCCAGCCTCTGGCGCGTCGCGGCTGCGCGCGGCATCGCCTGTCCTCTGCCAAGCGAGGCGGATCTATCGGTATTGACGGATCCGGATGAATTGGGGTTGCTTCGCAAGCTCTCGGCGTATCCGTCAGTCCTACAGGGCAGTGCCCTGGCCTATGAGCCTCACCGGATGACCTATTATCTTCAGCAGTTAGCCGGGTTGCTCCATACGTTTTACAACAAGCACCGGATTCTGCCTCCCGCTGCGGATCGAGATCTGCTGGCGGTTACGCCGGAGGGATTGGTCCCTGTCGAGGGAGTGCCGAAAGAAGTGCTAGTCCCTGAACGGACTGCGGCAAGATTGGCGCTGATGCGAGGCATCCAGCAAGTCTTGAAAAATGGACTCGGCGTACTCGGGGTTTCCGCACCGGATCAGATGTAGCGTGCAAAAGGGACTATGAATTTTTCAGTGCTGCAGGAAGATCGTGAGACCAGTGCGCGGTTGGGGAGACTCAGCACCGCCCATGGTGCTATCGACACGCCGGCCTTCATGCCGGTTGGCACGTTGGGGCCGGTGAAAGGGATCGATCCCGCCGATCTCGAGCAGCTCGGCTTTGGTCTGATGCTGAACAACGCCTACCACCTCTATCTGCGGCCTGGGCATAAGGTCGTGGCTGAGATGGGTGGATTGCATCGTTTCACCGGGTGGCCCGGAGCGATCTTGACGGATAGCGGTGGATTCCAGATTTTCAGTCTTGCCAAATTGTGCAAGGTCACGGATGAAGGCGTGAGTTTTCAGTCGCATCTCGATGGGTCCACGCATTTCATCACACCGGAGACGGCCATCGAGATCGAGGAAGCGCTGGGGGCCGATATCATGATGGCGTTCGATCATTGCGTGGCCTTGCCGGCTGAAAAAGAGGTGGTGCGGGATGCGGTGCGACGGACCACCCTCTGGGCGAAACGCTGTCAGGACAGCCGGCGTCGCACGGATCAAGCCCTCTTCGGAATTGTACAAGGCGGGTTGGACGCAGAGCTCCGCGTCACTTCCGCGCGCGATCTCGTCGGGCTTGGCTTCGAGGGTTATGCTGTCGGAGGACTCTCGGTGGGAGAGTCGAAGGCTGAGATGCATGCCATGTTGGATGTGACGGTGCCGGAGTTGCCGACTTCGAAACCTCGCTATTTGATGGGTGTCGGGATGCCGGAGGACTTGATCGAAGGCGTCGCTCGGGGGATCGATCTCTTCGATTGTGTCGTGCCGTCGCGCCATGGGCGGACCGGCTCGCTGTTTACCAGTTTTGGGCGAGTGGTGATCAAGCAAGCGCGGTATATCCGTGATGAACAGCCGATCGATCCGGCTTGTGGCTGTCCGGTCTGCGCGCGCTATTCGCGGGCCTATCTGCATCACCTTTTCCAGGTGAAAGAAATGTTGTCGTCGAGACTGAATACGATCCACAATCTCTGGTATTTTGCCGAGCTGATGGGCCAGGTACGGTCAGCGATCGCACAGGGGACGTTGCGGTCGTTCCGGGATGATTTTTATCGATCCAGGGCGGCATCGGACGTTTCCGCGATCGACGTGGCTGAGGCTGATATTCACCGGCATGCCAGGTTGGACTAACCCTGTCGAGGAGGACTCTGTTCGCATGGTAATGCAATCGGTCGCATGGGCTCAAGGAATCGGTGGTGGAGGGGCGAGTTCGAGTTCCGGGACGCTCTTGTCTCTCATTCCGTTTGCGCTGATCTTCGTGATTTTTTACTTCCTGCTCATTTTGCCGCAGCAAAAACGCGCGAAACAGCAGAAGGCATTGCTGGAGGCCCTGAAGAAGGGCGACAAGGTGATCACGGGGTCGGGCATCTGGGGGACCGTGACGAATCTCGGGAAAGAGACGGTGACGTTGCAGATCGCCGATAGTGCCAAGGTCCGGATACAACGGGAGCACATCGCTCGATTGCGCGCCGACGATGAAGACAAGGATAAGGACTCGTAGACCGCGAGCGACAAAGGGGTTACAGATCATATGAAAAAAGTGAGTGGGCGGTTAACATTGCTGGCGTTGGTGGTCGTCGTATCGGTGATCTTTTTCATCCCGTCCTATCAGCCGTTCTATCAAGCCCTGCCTGGCTGGCTGAAGAACGTGATGCCGAACAAAGGGATTACCTTGGGGCTGGATCTTCAAGGCGGGATTCATCTCGTCATGGAAGTGGACGAAGATCGCGCGGTCGAAATTGCCGTCGATCGATCGGTCGTGTCGCTACAAGACCTGTTGGTCGATAAGAAAATTCCCGTCGAGTCTGTGAACAGGACGGGACCGACTCAGGTCACGATCCAATTCCAAAACGCCGAACTCAAGGCGCAGATTCAGAAGATGCTCGATGAGTATCCGACCTTCACCGAGACGGAGTCTGCGGGGTCGGCGAATAAGCTGGTGTGGGAGTTGCGAGAAATAGAGGTTAAGCGGATTAAGGATTCCGCGATCAACCAGGCCTTGGAAACGATTCGGAACCGCATCGACCAGTTCGGCGTGGCCGAACCGATGGTGCAGCGGCAGGGGTTGAAGCAGATCGTCGTGCAGTTGCCCGGCGTGAAAGAACCCAAGCGCGCTAAGGATTTGATCAAAGAGACGGCCTTGCTCGAGTTTAAAATGCTCGACGAGGACAATCAGCTGAAGCTCGATCTGCCGGCTCGCATTCCCAAAGAAAAAGAGGCGGAGGTCCTGAAACAGGCCGAGGCGAAGTTGCCTGTCGGCGATCAAATTCTTTTCGAACGGGCGGTCGACAAAGACACCGGCCGCGAGTACCGGATTCCCTATCTCGTGAAAAAACGGGTTATGTTGACCGGCGATGTGTTGAGCGATGCGCGGGTGTCGATCGGTCAATTCAACGATCCCTACGTCTCGATCAGTTTTGACGCCAAGGGTGGTCGGGAGTTCGAGCGGATTACGGGTGACAACGTCAAGAAGCGCATGGCCGTAGTACTCGACAACACAATCTACTCGGCTCCGGTGATTCAAGAACGTATTACCGGGGGGCGCGCGCAAATTACCGGGACGTTCTCGATGCAAGAGGCGAGCGACCTGGCCATTGTCCTCCGGGCCGGCGCCCTGCCGGCTCCGCTCAAGATTATTCAAGATCTCACCGTCGGACCGTCGCTAGGGAAGGACTCGATCGAGAAAGGCGTGCAGGCCACGCTGTTTGCCGGTGCTCTGGTGGTCTTGTTCATGATGGTCTATTACCGGACGTCCGGGGTGATTGCGGACTTTGCGCTGGCGCTGAATTTGCTCTGTTTAATGGGGGCCCTTTCTGCGCTAAACGCCACCTTGACCTTGCCGGGAATTGCCGGAATTGTGCTCACGATCGGGATGGGCGTCGACTCGAATGTCCTGATTTTCGAGCGTATCCGCGAAGAACTGCGACTCGGAAAAGCGGTCAGGCTCGCGGTGGATGGTGGATATGACAAGGCGATGTTGACGATCATCGACTCTCACGTGACCACGCTGATCACGGGAGTAGCGCTGTTTCTCTTCGGTACGGGACCGATCAAAGGGTTCGCCGTGACCCTCTGTCTCGGCATCGGGATCAATCTGTTTACCGCCCTGGTGGGCACGAAGGTCATCTTCGACCTTATGAATCAACGACACAAAGTCGAACAGTTAAGCATCTAGTTCGAAGGAGCCGGCATGTTAGAGATTCTTGGAAAAACCAATTTTGATTTCATGGGAAAGCGCCGCTTTTCCTTTCTGTTTTCCGGCATCATGGTGGTGCTGGGGCTTGTGGCGGTCATTCAGATTAGCCGAGGGGCAGCCAACCTCGGCATCGATTTCGTGGGCGGCACCGCGGTCCAGCTGAAGTTCGACCAAGCGATCCGGATCGACGAAGCCCGAAAAATATTGGAGGAGAACGGCTTGGCCAATGCCGAACTGCAAGAGTTCGGTCAGGAGAACAAACTCCTGATCCGCCTGAAAACATCGACGACTCTTGAGGAGAAGGTTGCCGAACGGGTCGTGGCGGTGTTCACGAAGGAATTCCCGTCGAACCATTTCGTGGTCGATTCCAGTACGGAAATCGGGCCGGCTATCGGGCATAAGCTGCAAGAGGACGCTCTCATCGCGGTCCTCATCTCCTTTGCCGGGATCATCCTCTATGTGGCGGGGCGATTTGAGCTTCGATTCGGCATCGCGGCGGCCATGGCGACGTTCCATGACGTCTTGGCGGTCCTGGGCGCATTTTACATTCTGGATAAGGAAATCACCCTGTTGGTGGTGACGGCGTTGCTGACGTTGGCCGGCTATTCCATGACGGATACGGTCGTCGTCTTCGATCGGATCAGAGAAAACCTCAGGATGCGGCGGCGGGACAGCGAGGAGACGATTATCAACAATGCGGTCAATCAAGTGTTGAGCCGCACGATCGTCACCAGTTTGACCGTCGTATTGGTACTGATTCCTCTGACGTTGGCCGGCGGAGAGGTCTTGCACGACTTCTCGCTCGCCTTGCTCTGGGGCGTGATATTCGGGACCTATTCGTCGATCTTCGTCGCCAGTCCGTTGCTGTTGCTCTGGCCGGGAGCCTCCGGGCGGCTGTTGAAACGGAGTTAGCCGGAAGGTGACATAAGCGCTCGTCGATCGCAGTCCGAAGGCCGAGGAGAAGGCCGAAGGCTAAAGTGTTCAAAACTTTGAACCTCAACCTTCGGCCTTCCCAGCTTCAGCCTTCAGCCTGCCTCGCGAGCTTCGCGCGGATTGTCGCATTCTCCTCTGGGCACATCCATGACGTTCTGGAGTCGCTCTCATAGTCTCCAGCATAAGATCATCACGGCCATCGTGATGGTCGGACTCTTGCCACTGACTCTTCTGCTGGCGCTCACCTACATTGAGGAGCGTCGCGCACTTCGCGAAATGACCGGCGCCAACTTCAAAGAAGTCGCCGTGGAAGCCGCTCGCCGCATCGAAATGCAGGTCAGCCGTGGGATGAACGAGGCCCAGCAGCTTGCCGCCACCCCTTTTCTTCGCACCGCCGTCACCGAAGCCAACCGTACGTACGAAGGAAAGGATGCCCAAAACATCCAGGGCATGATCAAGGATTGGCAGCAGCGATGGCGCCAGCGGGATAAGCGTAGCGAGTTTCCGCTCTTCATCAATCGTATTGTCACCAACTACCTCATCCGGTGGCACGACATCCGTAAATCGGACTATGTCGGGATTTTGGTCACCGACCAGCAGGGGGCGCTGGTGGTCAGTTCGATCCCGCAAGTAGAGTATTTCTACGGGAAGACGCCTTGGTGGCAAGCGGTGATGAAAAGCCCCGGTCCCAGTGGATATGTGGGCGAGATCGCGTTTGACCCAAGTTTCGGAACTCATGTGGTCGTGGTTGCAGTCCCCATTCTGGACGATACGAAGGGGGCTGTGCTCGGAACCGTCACGATTTTGTTGCGTCGCGACACTATTTTCCGTGCCATTGCCGAAGTCACCATCGGGACGACCGGTCACGCGATGTTATTCAGTTCCGATGGGGCTCCTGTGATTTGTCCGGTTCTGGCTCCGGAAGAGCATTCGATCAAGCCCGAGTTCGTTGGTGCCCTTCGAGGGCTGAAAGCCGGCTGGTCCGTTGTGGCGGACGATTCGCATGGAAGCCGGAACGCTTTGATCGGGTTCGCGCCGGTCCGATTCGGCGAGAGCTTGGTCCCTGGGAGCCTCGGCGGAAAACAATGGATCACCGTGGTGCGGCAGGATCCCCAGGAGACCTATGCGCCGCTTGCTGAACTCGTGGCCAAAGTGCTGCTGTACGGGTTGCTTGTCCTGGCTGTGCTCTGGGGAACTGGCGTGGTAGTTGCCCGGCGGATTGCCCGCCCCATTCAGTTGTTACACGACGGGGTGCGTGAAATCGGAAGTGGACGGTTGGACCGGCGACTGGAGCTGAAGACCGGAGATGAAATTGAAGGGCTCGCCGATGCATTCAACCAGATGGCGACGAATCTCCAACGATCGTTTGCGCAGATCGAGCAGCGGGTGGTGGATGTGCATCGCCTGGAGGAAAAGTACCGCGATTTGATCGAACATTCTCCGGAGATGATCTATCAATTGAATCGGAGTGGCCGCTTCGTCCATGTGAACAAGACGGGGCTCGAGAAGTTGAAATATACCCTCGAGGAAATGCTGTCGATGCGGCTGTGGGATTTGGTGCCGCGAGGTCAGGAGCCACTCGTCCTGCAATATCTGGAACGGTTGGTTGCCCAGGGCCGCAGTTCGATCGAGACGGTGTTTGTGGCAAAAGACGGTCACCCGATCGATGTGGAAATTCATGCCACAGCATTGATCGATCAAGAACGAGGCGGGCTGGTGCACTCACGCGCTTTTGTGCGCGACGTGACCGAACGGCGCCGGCTTGAGCAGCAGTTGCAGGAATATACGACGAAGCTGGAGACGGCGGTGTCGGAGCGGACCCAGCAGCTCGTGGCCTCGCAGGCGCGCTATAAGGCGCTGTTCGACTTGGTGGCCGACTCGGTCTTTATGGTGGATCCGAGCGGAATGATCGTGGCTGTCAATAAACGTGAGGAGCAAGCGCTGGGGTATGCAGAGGCGAACGTGGTCGGCCGCAGTCTGCTCGAAGTGGTGCTCGCTGGTTATCACGATTCGTTACGCGGATGGTTGAGCGACATCATTACGGGGCAGCGGAAAGTGCCGACCCAGGAGATCATGGTGCGCCATGCCGACGGGCTGGAAACTCCGGCTGAAATGGATTTGATTCGAGTCGGAGTGGCGGACAAACTGTTGGTGATGGTGCAGTTACGGGACATCACCGATCGGAAGGCGCTCGAACGGCAGTTGGAGACGTACCGAGAGGAGTTGGAAGATAAGGTCCGAGAACGCACGCGGGAGATTGAAGAGACCAAGCAGTATCTTGAGAATCTGCTCGAGAACGCGAACGATGTCATCTATACCCTCGATACCGAGCAACGGTTTACCTACGTGAACAGCAAGATCGAAGCCTGGGGCTATCGGAAAGACGATCTGCTCGGACGCCCGTACCTTGCGTTGCTCTCCAAGCGACATCGAGGGAAGCGCCTCAAGAGCACCCTGGATATCGGTGCGAAGCAGGTGTATGAAGTTGAAGTGGTGACGCGCACGGGGGAGCCGAGGGCGGTCATGGTGAGTGTCTCCCCCCTGCACGATGTCGAGGGTGCAATACTTGGTGTATTGGGCATTGCGCGAGATATGACCGAGACCAAGAAGCTGGAGCAACAGATCAGGAATTCCGAGAAACTGGCCTCGGTCGGCAGGCTCGCCGCAGGGGTGGCCCACGAAATCAACAATCCCCTTGGCGGCATCCTCAACTGTCTCTACAACTTGAGAAAAGGGACGCTGTCGCCAGGCCGGCAAGAAGAATATCGGGTGTCGATGGAGGATGGCGTGCGGCGTGTGCAAAAGATTGTTCGGCAGCTCCTCGATTTTTCCCAGCAGCATGAGCCGGAGTTTGCGCTGACGGATATCAATCACGTCGTCGATCGGGTGTTGGTCTTGACGACGCACCTCTTTGCTCCGAATCGAATCCGGTTGGATACGGTACTCGGACAGGGGCTGCCGAATGTGATGATCGACCAGCACATGATCGAGCAGGTGCTGATGAACTTGGTCTTGAATGCGGTGCATGCGATGAAGGATGGTGGGACGCTGACGATTCGAACCTCTGTGGTCGAAGGAGTCTGTCTGGTCGAAGTGCGCGATACGGGGTCGGGCATTCCGCCGGCGGTTCTGCCGAGGATTTTCGATCCCTTCTTTACGACAAAGAGCGAAGGCGAAGGGACCGGTCTCGGCCTGTCGGTCAGCCTCGGCATCGTCGAGCGCCACGGAGGAAAGATCGTGGTGGATAGTGAGGTCGGGAAGGGGACGACCTTTACCCTCTATCTTCCTGTTTCGAGAGAACGTTCGTTGTTGGAGAGGGTGTCATGAAGGGGCTGAAGATTCTGCTCGTTGATGATGAGCCGCTGATGCGGCTTTCGATGGTCGATGCGTTGGAAGCGGTTGGCCATGACGTCTTGGCGGCGGCATCCGGGACGGAGGGGATCGACGCCGTTCGTCAGCGGCCTTTCGATCTGGTGATCACCGATCTCCGGCTGCCCGGCGCAGATGGATTGACGGTGCTGGCTGCGACGAAAGAGCAATCGGCCCAGACGGAGGTCGTGGTGATTACGGCCCATGGATCGGTGGAGACAGCGGTCGGCGCCATGAAACTCGGTGCGTTCGACTACATCACCAAACCGTTTCAGATGGACGAATTGCTGTTGATCGTCGAGCGTGCAGGCCGTGTGGTGGCGTTGCGGCGAGAGAATCAGGATCTCAAGGAGGCATTGGAACACAAGTTCAGCTTCGGGGGCATCCTCGGCACCAACAATCAAATGCGAGCGGTACTTGAGAAAATCAAACTGGTCGCAGGGACGGATTCGACGACCTTGATTCTGGGAGAGAGCGGCACGGGCAAGGAGTTGGTCGCCAATGCCATTCACCAAAACAGCGCCAGAAGCCAGCACCCGTTGATCAAGGTCAGCTGTGCGGCGTTACCGGAAACCCTGTTGGAAGCGGAACTATTCGGTCATGAGAAGGGGGCCTTCACCGGAGCGATGAAGCAGCGGCGTGGGCGATTTGAACTGGCGCATCGAGGCACGTTGTTCCTCGACGAAATCGGTGAAATCTCGCCGGTCATCCAAGTGAAATTGCTGCGGGTCCTACAAGAAAGGCAGTTCGAGCGTGTGGGAGGGAACGACACGATCGACGTCGACGTGCGTTTGGTTTGCGCGACCCAGAGGGATCTTCGGAAAGAAGTCGCTCAGGGGCGGTTTCGAGAAGACTTGTTTTACCGGCTCAATGTCGTGCCTATCGTGATTCCGCCGTTACGCCAACGGCAGGAAGACATCATGGTCATCGGGGAGCATGTGTTGAAGGTTTGCTCTGCCAAGATGAATAAGACGGTGAAGGGGTTTTCTTCCGCCGCGCGTGAGCTCTTCTTGCGGTATTCATTTCCCGGGAATGTGCGGGAGTTGGAGAACATGGTCGAGCGTGCGGTGGCGTTGGGGCGGGAGCGTGAACCGATTCAACCGTCGGATCTGTGCGGGTTTCAGTCCTGCCCCTATACGGGCGGGGTGCCGCAAGAGTCCTGTGGATTTTGTAGCGAAGGGCTGACGGGGCAGAAGCGTGAGGAACGTCCGCTGACTTCGCTGGCGACGGCGCGTGAACAGTTTGAGAAGGAATATATTGTGTCGGTGTTGGCGCGGGTGGAGGGCAGCCGCACGACCGGTGCGAAGATTCTCGGCCTTTCGCGGAAAGCCCTCTGGGAAAAGTGCAAGCGCTACGGCATTCCTTCGGCCAAAGACGAACCGGAGGAGGTATAGCACGATGCTGAACAGGCCGCTGGATTCTTGAGAATGGAGTCAGGGCTGAGGCGGCAGGGGTCCGCTCTCCGCTCAGCCCTGCTGGTGCCCTGTGTTACTCTGCCGGTTCCGTTCCCCCCACCCAGATTTTCACCGTGCGATCCCATGACGCACTGGCCAATGTCATGCCATCTGGAGAGAGGGTAATCCCGCGGATGCCTGCAGTATGGGCCTTGAGCGTTCTGAAGCAGCGGCCGTTCGAGAGGTCCCAGAAGCGAATCGTGGCGTCATCGCCGGCGCTGATGAGTACTTTGCTGTCCGGGGTCACGGCGAGCGCACGTACCCAGCCGGTATGGCCTTTCAGCGTCCGCTGTTCCGCCACCTTGGGCATGTCGAATAATTTGATCGTCTGATCGCGGCTCCCGGTAATCAGGAGTTTGGCATCGGGGGTAAAGGTCATGGCGCCGATCCAATAATCCATCGGCTTTTGAAATCCCCCGTCGTCTTCGACGAAGTATCCGCGCGTTTCACTGGTATCGTCGTCGTCCTGTTTCCAATGCCCGTTATGCAGGATCTTTTCTTCTCCGCTCGGCAGCACTTCCCACAGTTTGATCTTGCCGATGTCCGTTCCACTGGCGAGGTGCATCCCATCCGGTGAAAAGGCGACGCAGACCGACCAATGGTGGTCGTACTGGTCCTTGCCGAGGAGCGTCATGAGCTCGGTGCCGGTGGTGACTTCCCAGATCTTGATGTCTTTATTGTGGCTGCCGCGCGCGAGCATGAGACCGTCCGGTGAGAGAGAGAGACTGACGACGTTATGGTCGTAGCGCGTAAAGAGCAGCTTCTTGGACTCACCGGTGTGCGGGTTCCAGAGGCGAATGGTCCGGTCCTCGCTGGCAGTGGCCAACGTCTGGCCGTCTGGCGTAAACACGACGGATCGGATGTCCGCGGTATGTCCCCTGAGCGAGCGCAGGAGGCGCCCGGTTTCAATATCCCAAATGCGGACGAGCCGGTCGACCCCTCCGCTGGCAAGGGTCAATCCGTCCGGCGAGAAGGCGACCGACCACACGCCATGCGAATGGCCGCGATACGTCGTGAGCTCCCGTGCCCCTGTTTTCCAGTACTCGAGGAAGTCGACTGGCGCGGCGCCTGCTCGTGACGATGGGGTGAGCGGGGATGGCGAGGGAGCAAGTGGGGGCGCAATCTGATCAGCCATGTTTCATAATCCTTACGGTCGGAACAAGATGGAGCGGCCCACGACGACCGGCTTGATTGCAAATCGGCGATTCGGGCCCGTATAATTCGCGTCGGCTTGAGGTGATCGTAAGAGAAGCTCCGCTATCAAGTCAAGCCGTGATGAGAGCCGGCTCGCATCCCTCAACGGGGTGTGCCGTCGAACCCAGTCCGGATGTGGACGACCAAGGACTATCTATGGAACTTCGTTTTCAGCCTGCATTGTTGCAAGAGGTGATCGACTCGTTCGTTGAAAAGACGGAACGGGAAGGCGACCCCACCTATTATAAGGAGTTTCACGAACTCGCCGATCCGATCTATGAGAAGTTTACGCTCGATGATCGTGAGAGTGAGTTCAAGAAGCTCTACCAGTATATGTTCGGGACCTGGGGATTCTCCGACATCATCCGCGATGCCTTCAACGAGTATCCTCTTCTGAAAGAGCGCGTCGGGATCGTGCTCGTCAAAGGGGTGCTCAAGGAAGATCAGGAAGGTGTCGACATTCTTCGGAAGTGGGGATCCGTCGAACATGAGATGGCTCGGGAGTTCGAAGAGAAGGGATTGAAGGGCGTCGGGATTAAGCTGATTCCGCGCCGATTCTACGATCCTGCACTCACGCGGTATTGCCGCCACGAATTGTTGCATATCTCGGACATGCTGGATCCTGTTTTTGGGTACGATCCTGATACCAAGGTTGGGCAAAATCCCGGTGAAGAAACCCTCATCCTCCATCGCTATCGCATCTTGTGGAGTCTCACCGTGGACAGCCGACTGACGGTCGCCGGCAAAGAGCCGATGCTCAGGAAGGAAGACCGGTTCAAAGAGTTTCGGTCCTGGTATCGTAAAATTCCCGCACCACAATTGAAATCCGTATTCGAGGGGTTGTGGCAGACCAGTTTCTTCACCCACTCGGAATTGATCGAAATGGCCTCGGATACCTTGCGGGTGATGGACCGTGCCGTGGATGTCGAGGGGGGAGAGGTTCCGGAAACCGAAAATAAAGTCATGTTGATGCCGGGGTTTCCCTGCCCCCTCTGCCGGTTTCCGACCTATTCGTGGGTCGAGGATATGGGCAACAAGATCGAGCCCTATGTGCTCGATTTTATCCGCGAGAATCACCCGGGCTGGGACATTGAATTCGGGGCGTGCGATCGTTGCGTCGAGGTCTACAAGCTGCGCGCCGACGGTGTCATGTAACGGTGTGAACCGCTGTGGCTACCGATTCATCATACGGACGTCGCGACTTTCTCAAGGATTCCGTCGTGTCCGTCGCCAAGGCGGCACAGGAGTTTGCCAAGCATCAAGCGGCGGTGCCGGAGCAGCCAGCTCCACCACCGGTACGGACGGATTGGTTGCGCCCTCCCGGTGCCGTGGACGAGACATTGTTTCTAGAGCGATGCACGCAGTGCGGCGATTGCGCCAAGATCTGCCCGTACGGATCGATCACATTCCATCCGCAGAACGGGACGCCGGTGATTTTTGCGGATCAGGTGCCCTGCTATCTTTGCGAGGATGTGCCCTGCATTTCGGCCTGTGCGACTGACGCGCTGCTCCCGGTCGAAGGACGCGAGCAGATACGAATGGGCCGTGCTGTGGTATCGCATCGAGTCTGCACGGCGGGGCAGGGCTGTCATGCCTGTGCGTCGAAGTGTCCTACGGATGCCTTATCAATGGATTTTGACATGCAGCGGCTTGTGGTGACGGCTGAGCGGTGCGTCGGATGTGGATTGTGTGAGCAAGTCTGTCGAACGGTGAATGATCATGTGGCCATTCGAATCACGCCGTATAGATTGTTGGCGCAGGCGAGTTCGTAGTCCACAGAAATGTGTCTGAATGCAAGCAGGAAAATTGAAGCAAAAATGAATGTATTACGCGGGAGAATAATTTGAGAAATCATCGGCTTAGATTATCCCTTGCACAGGGTGAGATCGCGCTTGACAACCCCTGGGCCTTTACCTATCATACGCGAGCCTGTGCCAAAGGTTTGACCTCAAGTGCCCGGAAAATTGATGTGGGCAACAGGGTCAACCGAGGAGCTGATTCTCATGACGAGTAAACAGCCGGTGCAAATGAATTCTCCAGTCGCAGCCGCGGTCATTCCGACTACGCCGGCCATTAAAGACTCGCCTGCGGTCGAACGCGCCCTCAATCGCAGCAAACTCTATCTGCTCGTGTCCTGGAGTTTGCTCTACCCCGAAGACGATGAGTTTCTTGATTACGTACAATGTGGTGAGTTTGTCGAGGATGGTCGCGCGGCGATCGATGCCTTAGACGCAGCGCTCGACGGTATTGGCGGGGAGCGAGCCAAGCAAAAGCTGGTGCTGTTGCGCAAGCAGTTCGATCAGATCGGGAAAGTTGTCGCGTCAGAATGTGCGAACTGGCAACTCATCGATCTGCAGGCCGAGCATCGTCGAGTCTTCAGTAATGTCATCACCCTTGATTGTCCTCCCTACGAAACGCTCTTCGGAAACGACCACGTGTTTGCGCAATCTCAGGTTATGGGGGATATCGCAGGATTCTATCGTGCGTTCGGGGTGGAGCTGTCCAAAGATATTCATGAGCGACTTGATCATTTGAGCGTCGAGTTTGAGTTCATGCATTTTCTCGCCTACAAAGAATCCTACTCCCGCTGCCACGATGGAGCAGACAAGACGCAGATCGTTCTGGATGCGCAGAAAAAATTCGTCAAGAATCATATCGGCCGGTGGGTCCCGCTGTTTTGCCTGATGTTGGGGAAGAAGGCGGATTCAGGTTTGTATAAACACGTAGCAGACTTAATGGCGGAGTGGATGGATTTTGAAGCAGCGTTCCTGGGGGTCATTCCGCAGCCCTATTCGGAAACCGATTATCGTCCGGCAACGTTTAATGCGCCGGAAGGCCAGACGTACGAGTGCGGCGCGCAAGATCAGGGAAACGAGCTGAGCCTGTTGCTGAACGAAGTGGGCGCCGAGTCGTTCTTGGATAAAAAGGATCAGGGCAAAGACAAGGAGGAGGGGGGGCCAAGTGGAACCGCCTAACCATTGTCTGTATTTATGAGGGTCTCTATTTTTTGTTTGTCGGCAGTTATCTTGGGCCACCGTTCTTAATCTTTTAATCGAGAGGAGGAGTAGTCCTATGAGAGTAGTGCAGACACACAGTAAGCGTGTGGTGTTTGGCATTCTTCTCTCTGCGTTGATCGTCGGCGTGATGCTGACGATCGGGCAGGTGCCGTTGGCTGTCAGCCAACCGGTCACGATTCCGGCGAAGGCCATCAAGGGAGCGATTCCCATGGATGGCGCCAACCCGGTTTGGGAGAGTGTGCCAGGCGTGATCGTTCCGTTGAGCGGACAGCTGATCACCACACCGATGCACCCGAACATTTCGGTGAAGTCGGTGTTTGTGAAGGCCATGACCAACGGTAAAGAAGTCGGTATGCGTTTGGAGTGGAATGACCAGACCAAGAACGATACGACGATTGGTCCCCAGGACTTTCGGGACCAGGTGGCGCTTATGTTCCCGGTCAACACGGCTGGAGCACCACCGTTCCAATGTATGGGCCAGTCGGGCGGCACCACCAACATCTGGCGGTGGAACGCAGAATGGCAGAAGGATCTCGGTAAGGATAGCGCGGGTATGTGGGACGTGGACGATCAATACCCGGGCATTTTCTGGGACTACTATTTTGAAGAGCCGGCTGGCGGCGTGACCTATCCTGACCGGATCGGTCGCAGCCTCGGGCCCTTCAATCCTGGTATCTGGTCGGGCAACATCATGTCCGATCCGACGTTGCGCGTGAGCTCGGTCGAGGATCTGAACGCCAATGGCTTCAGCACCCTGACCACACAAGCGCATCAGGATGTCATCGGCAACGGCGTGTGGGAGCCATCAGGTTCCGTCAAGGGCGGTGGATACTCTGGTCCAACCTGGCGCGTAGTGGTGAAGCGCTCGTTGGAAACCGGTGACGCCAACGATACCCAGTTCAAGGCGGGAATGTCTGTGCCCATCGCCTTCGCGGTGTGGGACGGCAACAACGTCGAGCGTAACGGCATGAAGGCGCTCTCCACCTGGTTTACCCTGAAGCTTCAGTAGGGAAACCGGTCTCTGGAGAGACCATCTCTTACCGCTAGGGTAGGAGTCAGAGCCAACAAGAAAGCCCCAGTCCGGCGTGAAGCTGGACTGGGGTTTCTCTTTTTTACTGGCAGGCTGGACAGAGCCAGCGGCAAGTCGTTGCGACCGCTCTCTATGCGATGAGCAGGACCTCCGAGGGTTGCATTTGGCCGATACCGGAGTGTATAAAACATTGTCCGATTTTATTGAGAAAACGTCTTATTTTTCACTCAAGTTGGTGGTGATTTAGCATGAAGGTTTCACTGCTCTTTCCTCCAACGTGGCATCCCTCACAGCCCTATCTCAGCCTTCCTTCATTGACGGGATTTCTCGTTCAGGGTGGCGTCTCGAACGTCTCTCAACGCGATCTTGGGATTGAACTCTTAGACGGAGTGGTGACGCACGCCTACGGAGTGGAGCTGTATCAAGAGTTGCTCGATAAACGGCGAGCGCTTGAACAGAATCGAACCGGTGAAACTGGACCGGGAAGTGCCGAGCATTTGGCGAGAGTCGTGGAGTCGCTGGACCGCTTCCCCTATCTCATTGATCGGATTGAACCGGCCAAAGAGACCCTTCGCGGGGAAGGTTTTTACGATATTGAATCCTACAAAGAGAGCCTCTTTCTGATCGACAAATGGCTGGAAGTAATTTCCACGGTCTACTTCCCGACCAGGCTGACAGTCGTGGATAATCAGTTCGGTAACTGTTCCATCTATTCGTCCAAAGACCTGATGAAGATCATCAGGGATGAGACGCAGAATCCCTATATCAAGCTGTTCCGTGAACGATTCCTTCAGTCGATTATCCGTGATCAGCCTGACTTAATCGGTGTCTCGATTACGGCGACCTCGCAGATTATTCCTGGTCTGACACTTTGTCGTTTGATCAAGGAGGCGGCTCCCAATATCCATCTGACCATTGGCGGCAGCATCTTCACCAGATTGGTCGATAACTTACGGCGCTGTCCGAGCCTCTTCGATCTGACCGACGATATTATCGTATTCGAGGGCGAAACGGCGTTGCTTGAACTCGTCAATCAGTTGGACGGGAAGAAAGATTTCAGCAAGGTTCCCAACCTGATTTATCGGCAGAACGGGAAGATCACAGTCAACCAGCCGTTCTACTCGGAAAATATCAACCAGTTGCCGGCGCCGAATTATGACGGCTTTCCTCTGGGACTGTACCTGTCGCCGGAGCCGGTGTTGCCGGTCCAGTTTTCACGGGGCTGCTACTATAAGGATTGTGCGTTCTGCGCCCTCACGCTGGATCACCAGAACTTCCGGCAGAAGGAACCGGGACGAACCGTTGAGGAATTGGAATGGCTGAAGCAGCGCTATGGTGCGCAACGGTTCTTCTTTACCGACGAGTGTTTCGCCCTCTCGCCGACCAAACGCCTGTGCCAGCAGATCATCGACAAGAAGCTGGACATTAAATGGACCTGTGAGATGCGTTTCGAAAAGCATCTCACATGTGAGCTCCTGGCGTCGATGCGGGACGCAGGCTGTTTAAAGATCGTTTTCGGATTGGAGTCTTTCAACCAGCGGGTGATGGATTTCATGAAGAAAGGGATCAAACAGGAATGGGTGCGGCGCATCGCCGACGATTGTGTCGACTTGGGGATCGCAGTGCATTGTTACATCATCGTGGGGTTCCCGACCGAGAAGGAAGAGGAAGCCCGTGAGACGATGAATTTCATCGTCGAGAACAAACGGCTCAACGAATCGTACGGATTCTCCTGCCAGCCCTGCCTCTTCGATTTGGAAAAAGAGGCCCCGATCATGAGCGATCCGGGCAGTTATGGAATCCGGCGCATCATGCGTCCGTCGGCAGAAGACCTCAGTCTTGGATTTTTCTATGAAGTGTCGGAAGGCATGACGCCGGATGAGTCGGAACGGCTCTACCAGCATGTCTACGAAAAGGTCAGCGAAGTGGTCTGTGAGTTGCCCTTCAACTACTCGATGGCCGATGGATTGCTGTATATCGCCAGGGCCAAGGCCCAGGAAGTGTGCGTGCCACAGCCGACAGGGTCGGAGTAACCGTGTTCTGTGCGGCGTTGACCCTGGCTTTTCTCGATCGGTATAATTTGTCCTTTCCTCAAGGGTGTACAGCGTGACGGCTACAAATTCTACCATCGATCGAATAACCGGGAAGATCGGCGATCAATCCCTGTTATTCCAGTACACGATCAAGCTTGTCCTGATTGTGTCCTTCTCGGAATTGATCCTCTATCGGCTTGTGTCCCGGTTGGGGATGCATCTCAGCAAGTTGGCGCAGACACATGAGTGGATTATTCCGACCTTCACGGCATTGACGGAGGTCGGGCAGTGGTTGCTCAATGTTGTGGCCATTCTGCTGTTTCTCGCCTTGGCGGTAGGGGTGATCAATCGAATGGCCGGCCGCGGGTTTGTCGGATCGAATAGGATCGTCATTCCCTGCGTGGTACTGCTGCTGCTTCTCACGGTGGGCTTCTTGTTGGTGCCTCCCGCCTTCCTGGGATCGGCCATCTATAATTCCGTCGCCTTGATCGCCTTGATCTGCCTTATGGTGGAATACCTCTCCACCCACACCGAATGGTCGCATCGCGCGATGGGCGTGACCTATCTGTTAGGAATCGGGGGCTGGCTGTATTACCAGATCGTGTCCACGACCTATAGTTTCATCGGGACCGTCGCGGCTCCGCCGTTCGTGTACGAGGCCCATCGCGCAGGCGAGGCCTTGATGGTCCTCTCCAGTATCCTTGTGTTTTGGGCCTATGGGCGGGGCGTCTCCTTTCGGACGCGCAATCAACGGCAACGCCGCCGCGCGATCTGGTTTTGGGCGACGGCCGTGTCCATTTTCACCCTCATGCTGTTCTTGGATTATCTGCTCAATCGATATGACCCGGCGATGGCCGGCAACATTCGGAAGGCGGCAGACGGCATCGGGTGGATTTTCCAGTTCGGCATGGGCTACACGTTTTTCCTCCCCTTTGCGCTCTATATGACCGGCTTGCTCTGCTGGTCCTATACGGTCATCAAGTTGCTGACCATGGGGCGACTCGCCGGCTACGGGATCGGGCTGATGTTTATTGCCGGGTATGCGCTCCTCTATTCGAATTTGACGCTCATGGTGGTGCTCGGTGTGATGCTGTTGACGATGGACCGGTATCGGCGTGACGCAACGGATTCGGCGCCGGCGACGAACGCTCCCATGATCAGCACGCCGGACTCATTGGCAGGCGGACATATCTAACGAACCTTTTTACTATAGGGAATCGTATGAACGAACCAACCTCTTCTGTTTCTGAGCCAAGTCAAGCCGTTGTCGATCCGGGCGATCAGCCATTGAATCCCGACGAAGAAATTCTCGAGATCGAAAAGCTCTTGGCAACCGAGCCGGACGATTTTCAGGCCCGCTGCCGATTGGGCGAGCTCTATTTCAGCAAAGGCCGGATGGACGATGCGCTCGTCGAGGTCAAGAAATCGATTGAGATGGCGGAGGGTCTCCGCGCCGAAATGAATCGATCGCTCGCGATGTACTATTCGAATTTGGGCACGATCTACGCGACGAAGGCCATGACGGACGAAGCCGAAGTCGAATTCAAACATGCGCTCGACGTGTTCCCTCACGATGTGCTGGCGCTCTTCAATCTCGGGCGGGTCTATGCGGACAAAAAGAAGTTCATGGAAGCCAAGGATTTCTACGAGCGTCTGGTCGAAATCACGCCGGACGATCCCATGGCTTGGTACAATCTTGCCGGAGTCTATGTCGAACTCGATAATCCCCAGGTGTCGGATTACAACACCATCGACATGGCTATCCAATGTTATATCCGTACGCTCGAACTGGACCCGAAGCACCTGGAGGGCAGTTTCAAGCTGATGGAGCTGGCGATGAATCACAAGAAGACCGATCTCGCCATCAAGGTGATGGAAGATGCCGTCGAGCAGAATCCAGAGGAGCCGCTGGCCTACTACAACTTGATCAGCGTCTACGACAAGGCCAAGATGTTCGAGCAGGCCGAACAGGCGCGGAATCGGTTGAAGGAGCGGTTTTCCAAGCGGGCCAAAGAGACCAGCGCATCCTGATTTACCCATTCGTACGGAGGAACACACCATGTTTGGGAGTCTTGGTTTTACAGAGTTGATCCTGATCCTCTTCATCGTGCTGATCATCTTCGGCGCGGGCAAATTGCCGCAGCTGGGAGAAGGGATCGGCAAGGCAATCAAGGGTTTCAAGAAGTCCGTGCATGAGGCGGACCTCATCGAAGCCGAAGCGCAAGCGGCACAAGCCGCGCAGCAGCAGACGGCTGCGGCTCCGCAGCCAGCGATTTCCGCGCCTCCGGTGCAAGCCGCAGCGCCAGTGGTACAGCAAGCCGAAACGGTTCAATCAGTTTCACGCGGCTAATCAGCCGGGATTAAGGTCACAGGTCTATGGAAACCGAACTGCAGCTCGCGACCGGTTATATCGAAACCTTCGCAGGCAACGGCAAGGCCCGAAGCACCGGCGATGGGAAGCGGGCGGTCAAATCGGGGATTCCATTGCCTCACCACGCGGCATTGGACAAGGACGAGACTTGGTTCTATTTTGCCGAGTCCGGATCCGATCGCATCAGACGGGTCAGTCTCAAGGAAGGCACGCTGCATAATTTTGCCGGGATCGGCGAAACCTGCTACAGCGGCGACGAAGGTCTCTGCGGGGAAGCCGGGCTCTACTTGCCGCTCGACGTCGCATTCGATTCCCACAACGACCTCTATATTTGCGACTCCGGCAGCAACCGTATTCGCAAAGTCGACCGCGAGACCGGCATCATCACCACGATCATCGGCACCGGGCAGCATGGGTTCAACGGAGATGGTCCGGCCCTTGAGACCAATCTCACCTGGCCCGCCGCCATCGCCTTCGATCCCGACGATGTGATGTATATCGCCGATACCCAGGCGCACCGCATCCGCCGCTATGATTCCAAGACCGGCATGGTCACGACCGTCGCCGGGGCCTGGACAGCCGAGGACGAAGCACGCGAGCAGCCGCTCGTGGCGCGGAATCTTGTTGTGCTGTCCGGCGATGCGATCGGCATCGATTTCAGCGACGACCATGGCTGGCTCATGCCGGTCTGTTCGGACGGACTGGACATGTCCATGTACCTCGACGACGGCAAGCCCGCGCTCGAGGCCCGCATCTACGACGTCGTTGGGCTGACGGTGAACGGGAAAGGCGATATCATTTTCGTCGACAAGGGCAGCAACCGCGTCCGCAGCATCGATCACAAGACCGGGATTATCTCGACCGTGGCCGGTGTCTGCCGGTATGGCTACGACGGTGACGACAAGCCGGCCGTCAGAGCGATGCTCCATGCGCCGGAAGCTGTGGTGGTGGACCATCAAGACAATCTCTACATCTCCGATACGATGAATCATCGCGTGCGGAAGGTCGACGTTGCGACCGGCGTGATTACCACGGTTGCGGGCAACGGAGACAGCGGCTACGAAGACAAGAATATGGGTGGCTGCGGCGCGGCGCGTTTCGTGGCGAAAGAATCGTCCGGGACCGTGAAACATGGAGACGGGCTCCTCGGAATCGAGGCCGTCGTTAACTCTCCCGTCGGACTGTCGCTGGACTCCCAGGGCTATCTCTACATTTGCGAACGGGGCGAAAATAAAATTCGCCGCGTGAAACTCTGGTAGAAATCACGAGGCCGCCGGTTTGGCCTCGCCTGGGGGTTGTGGTATTCTGAACCCGTAAGAATGTGGCTCGCGCCAGTCACCCGAGGACCTTGCATGGTGCGTACGACGACGAAGATGGCTTCCCGCCCGTTACTGCTGCTGTTCCTCTTCATCCTGGTGACCGCTGGCCTCTTAGTGGGCTTCGACGTGCCCCTCGTCAGTTCCGAGGGCATGATGATTCGTGCGCGCCTCGTTGAGGGGGAGCTGCCGACGGGCCCCGAGGATACGGCATGGGCCAAGGTCGCGCCGATGACTCTTCCCTTGAGCGGTCAGGTCATTACCAGGCCGGTCTGGCCTGAACCGACCGCACGGGCCCTCACGGTGCGATCGCTCCACAACGGCACCGAAATCGCCTTTCTGCTGGAATGGCAGGACAACACAAAAAATGACCGCTTGACGCCGGGGACCTTTCGCGACGGTGTCGCGATCGGGCTGCCCCTCGGCGATGCGCCCGCATTTTTCTGCATGGGCCAACTCGATCACTACATCAACATCTGGCATTGGAAGGCCGATTGGCAGAGCGATATCGATCGCCGGGCTGCCAAGACGTCTGAAAAATCCAAAGACGGCGTGCGGACCTTTGAAGTCATTCCGCGCAGGGTCTCTTCGGTCGAGGACCTCATCGGCGGAGGCTTTAGCACGCTGACGACCAAAGAAAAGCAGGGGCGGGTTCAAGGGAAGGCTGCCTGGAAAGATGGGGTCTGGCACGTGGTCATGCGCAGGCCTTTGGTGAGTGAAGAGCAAGAGAACGAAGCCAAGCTGATTCCTGGACGAGTGCAAACCGTGTCGTTTGCTGTATGGAACGGGGAGAACAAAGAGCGGAACGGGCAAAAGGCCGTCGCGCCGTGGTTTCAGTTGGTGATCGACCCTATTGTGAAGCTCTAGCAGGCTGCTGAAAAGGGAGACGGGGTAGCTGAGACGATCCCCGTGCTCGCGCAACGCGCGGCTTGAGAAAGCCCTCGTTGGACGCGCGCAGTAGGGATCATCCCAGCCACCCCTTAGTGAAGGATAGTTCGCCTGCGGCCTCGCTGACGAACTGTTTGAGCAGCCTGCGGGATTGGTCTTCTGCAGCCTGCCAGGTGTTTTGTTAAGATAACGCTACCTGTGCGGATGAAAGGCGCGAACGTTGGAGGTTGCTCGAATCGGTGCCGTCACTGCTCACACAAAGGCCCTTCGGAGCGGAAGGGCCTTTTTTTTGTGTGTCGGCCTGTGCCTGGCAATCCTTAGCGGCGTTGGGCAGCCATCGGTACATGCGGCGGAGCCGGAGCCGATGACCGTGGATGAAGCGGCGAAATTAGGTGAAGAATTCGGCGTGATCGTTGGCGACGTGGACGAAGACATCAAAAAAGAATTGAAACTCGAACGGGCGCAGGGCGTCGCGGTGTTTGAAGTGATCGGGAACTCGCGCGCCGACTATGCCGGCATCAAGGTCCGGTCCGTCATCAAAGAGATCGACAAGACCGAGATCAGAAACATGCTCGATTTCGGGAAAGCGATCAAGCGCGGGATGAAGGAATGCAACTTCACCGTCGGCACCTATGAGCCGGCCGATCCAGGCGATCCGGTCGGGTGGGGTGTGAATTTTCATTTCGTCGGATGCAAACGGGATTGAGCATGGGACGACGCAAGTACGCACAACGAATCGCCTTCGGACTATTCCTCCTGATCATCGTGGGTCTCATCGCGCTGTCGCATGGCCGTGCTATGGCGCAGAAGGCAGAGGCTCCGGCTCACGCCGACTGGGTGGCGGAGATTGAAAAGATTTTCATTCGATCGGAAGACTGCAAGCAATGCCACGATCGGCATTATGAAGAATGGAAAGGCGTGCGCGAACAGACGCCGGATCTGAAGACATTCGGCCGGGTCGATGCCGCGCTGTTACATGGCACGTCGCTGGAGTCGCCGGTGTTCCGCACGGTGTTGGGTGTCTGGCTGCAGACCAATCCAACGGCCGACGAGCGCCGCCGCTGTCTCGCCTGCCATGCGCCGTCGACGACGGTGTTCCCGCAACATGTCGAGAAGATTGTGGCGCAAGTGTTGTCCGGCAAGCCGCAAGTGGAAGGGATCGGCTGCGCCTCCTGCCACCTGATCAAGAGCGTGGAGCACACACCGAACTCCCCGCCGTCGTTCAAGATCGAGCCGGGCAAGATGATCTACGGCCCCTATCCCAATCCGGAGGAAAACCTCGTCCATCCGGCGACGCAATCCGACCTGTTCCGTGGTGCGAACTACTGCGCCTCCTGCCATTTCGACAAGGTCAAGGATGAGACGCAGAAGGACCTGGCCGGAGAGATCTTGCAGGGCACGGTGTGCCAGGACTGTCACATGGAGCCCTCGACCGGCAGCTCTACCTCGCGGCGCGGCTCCATGACTCGCGCCATCGGTCGGCACTGGTTCCGTGGTGTGGTTGTCCCAGGCACCCTCCTCAGAAATCGCAATCTACAGGCCGAATGGATGCCTCGCGTGGATCTTGAGGCCACCAAGTCGGCCTCCGCCGTGGAGGGTACGGCGCTGGTGAAGATCGGCAGCCTCCCGCATAGCTTCCCAGACGGCGACCCGGTGCTCAAGCAGTTCTATCTGGTCCTGACCGCCAAGGATGCGCAGGGCAAGGTACTGCAAGAAGAGACGAAGCAATTCGGCTTGCCTTACGACAAAATTCTTCGTGGCCAGATTCCCGATCCCTTCATCAAGGGGGGCCATACGAGAAAAGTCCCCTTCTCCCTGGCGATTCCCACCGGCACGACCGCCGCATCGATTGAAGCGGTGCTGAACTATGCGTTGATCCCGACGCCAGAGCCGAGCCTGAAAGAAAAGTATCTGGCTACCTTGGCGACCGACAAAGAGCGGGAGAGTGCGAAGAAGATTTTTGAAGAATATACGCAGCCCCGTCTTTTAACGTACCGGGCGAAAAATCTCTGAGTCGTCCAATCGAGGGGCATGATGATGGTGCGACAGTCGATCGGTGCGAAGCTAGGAATCGGCATAGTGCTCGTAGCGGCCTTCGTGCTTTCGCATGGGCTCGACCAAGGCCTCTATGCGCAGGATGCCTCCAAGCCCACCCTTGAGAAGGCCTTTCCCAGCTCCAGCAAGTGTAAGCGTTGCCACGAGCGTGTGTTTGAAGAATGGGAAACCTCGCCGCTATCGAAGTCCATTCATTCGCCGGCATTTCGCGCCTCGCTCGACGCCTTTCTCCAGTCTCCAGCCGGCAAGGACAAAGGGCTCTGTTTCCGCTGTCATGCGCCACACGTGCGCGAATTTCCCGAGCAGGCACAACTCTTCGTCGATCAAGCCAAGTCCGGCGACCCCTCGTTGGACGGCGTGGCTTGCGCACAATGTCACTTGATCAAGCAGGTCGATCGGACCAAACAACCGCCGGAGCCCAAGTACGAACTCGGCAGCAAAACGCTCTATGGGCCCTATAAGGACTTCGTCCAGAACCTCGCGCACCAGTCGATGGAGCTCGGGCTCTTTCAGAAATCAGATCTCTGTCTCAATTGCCATCAGTCGGTCCCCTCGGCGGCCAACTTAGGGAAGAGCAACGATCTGCTCGGAAGCTGGGATCAAAGCAAGGCCGTGAAGTCCGGCAAAGAATGCCAGACCTGTCACATGCCGGAGCAGGTCGGCGAGTCGGCGAACGGGGAGAAGAAGCGCAAAACGGCGAACCATACCTTCCCCGGACGCATCGGCAAGCTCCGCCAGGAAGCAGCCAAGCTGGACGTGCAGACCAAGATTGAAGGCGACAAGACCATTGTCACGGTGAAGGTGCAGAGTCTCGTGCCGCACAGTCTGCCGACCACCCATCCGGCCTGGGCGACGGTGGTGCTGGATCTGGATATCAAAGGGAAGAATCTCAAGACCGTCTATACCGACAAGCGGGTCTATGGGCGAGTCTATCAGGATGCCAAGGGTCAGAAGACGAGCTTCGATTTCGAGGCGGTCAAAGTCCTGGAAGATACCGTCTTGAAGCCGGAAGAACTGCGCGTCGAGATCTTTACCTTCCCCACGCCGAAAGACACCAAGACGTTCGATGTTGAAGTAATCCTCAACTACGCGCCGATCACAGGCCCTGCCCCATTCCTGCTGCGAGTCGAAGCCGAATCCTCAAAAGGCTCGCAAGACCCCGTCTTTCAGGCGATCGAGATCGTCAAGTTCGCAGAGAATATCTCAATTAAATAGGCGAGAGGCTTGGGGCAAGAGGCCGAAGGTCGGAGGCCTGTGCTTCCCTCTCGCCTCTGGCCAGCGGGTCACTCGAAAATAACTTGTGACCCCGGCGACTTCATCTTAAAGATCTGCACGGCGTTATACATGCCCTTGGCCGGGTGGTTGAGGATAAGGCGGGAATTGGTGATGTGGGTATCGAGCAACTCGTATTGTCCACCGCTGAAATAGATGTCGCAGTCATCGATCGCGCAGTTCTTGTAGACATGGTTGTCGAGCGACAGCTTCGCCTTGCTGAACGTCTGCCCGTCGATCAAGATATAACTCGGTTCCATTCCCATACGGCCCTCCACCTGCGCGGACTATAACAAGTCTCTTTTTGAACCGCAAACAGAGGGAGACGGGATGGTGGCTGATGAACTTCTGTGCTCGCGCAACGCGCGGTCGCGGACGACCCTCGTTGGACGCGCGCAGTGGAAGTTCAATCAGCCCCCATCCCTAAAGCGAGGTACTGGAGTTTGATGACTTGAAATCGCAAGTTGCGATATCAAGTTCGAAGTGGGGTGGGAGAAGGCATGCGCCCTATGCCTTTTCCGAGCAGGGAGTGGCAATGTTGTCCAGCGTGTTGCGAAGCAAGAGGGCGATCCAAGTGAACATTGCCATCATGCGAGCGTGTGTTCAGCTTCGAGAAATGATCGGTTCGAACAAAGCCCTTGCCCGACGCCTTACCGATCTGGGAAAGAAGTACGATGGCCAGTTTCGGATTGTTTTCGAAGCCATTCGTGAACTCATGGCGGAGCCGGACCCAAATCCCGCCGCATCGGCTTCAAGACCTGAGAGGGCGGGCTCCCAGCCCGGCCCCCCGTAGGTTTTCTCAGTCGCCCTCAGTCCCGTTGTCCCGTCCTCATCGGCTCACACGCAAGGTGCTGTGCTGAAGCTGAAAATGATTCGGCAGCAGCATGATGCAGTTCGGGTTGAAGCCTTGCGCTTTCAACGTGTCGATGCTCCCCAGCACTTTCCCACCCTTCGACAAGTCGATCACCGTGACGGACCCGTCGCTGATGCCTTCCAGATTGAGCAGGCTATTTTGGACGAACAGGTAGCGTTCATCGGGCGACAGGACCGCATGATGGGCGCCCGGAGCGGCGGGAATGGCCTGGAGGAACTTCGGCTGCCGTGGATCGGTATTGTCATACAGATTGACAAACCCCGGCTTGGCCGTGGTGACGTACAAGCGGTCCCCCTTTTTGTTGTAGAGCATTTCCAATGGCATCCCTTGTTGCCGTGGTCCGAAATCATCGACCTGATAGAAGGAAAACGACTGGGCTTTCGGATCCCAGATTCCGGCCCACAGCGTCCCTTCCATCATAGTGGTGATGTGCACCACGGGGGGATTCGCATGGGGGCTGAACATGATTTCGACGGGAGCGGATTTGGCAGGAGAAGGTTTCATCGAGATTTTGTGCGTCGAGAGCACGTTCCCGGTACTGGCTTCCAGCACCGTGACCGACTCACCCACGTCGGACATATCCGGCTTGACGGAGCTGGTGACGAGAACCCGATCGATGCCGTTGTGAATCGCAATCCCGTGCGGATACAGGATAAAGGCGGCTGCCGGTTCAGCCGCACTCACCGTTTTGATGGGCACATCTCTCACCGCATCACCCATGATCACGTTGCTGGAGCCCATACAGGTGAGATACCAGGTTCGGTTATCCTCCGAGACGACGAGATCCTCGCCGACCTGGCAGTCCGGCACGGCAATCGCGCGCAGGCGATAGGGGAAGCGGGTGAGATCGACGACGTGCAGCAGGGGTTTGCCCAGCGCCGTAATGTAGGCCTTCGTCCGATCACGGTTGAAAAAGATGTGGTGCGCTACGAGATCGGAGGGAAGGGGAACCTCCATCAAGATCTTCCCGAAGTCCGCAGACTCGGGATCGATGTCCATGATCGCGATCGCTTCGCGTCTCACCGGCTGGCCCGGCTTACTCTCATAGTTGAGGAGGGCAAGAATTTCCGCCGACGCCAGAGACGTGGTGGAGAGAAGCAGCACACAGGTCAAGGAGAGGAGCCGCAACGGTGTCATGGGAGCCTCCTTTCTGATTGCCAATGTACGAAAAAAATACTCCTTTCCCAGCGGCTACGCAACGGGCTGACATCCAATCGCACATTCGTCTCGCGCGGCGCCCCACCAACCAGACCAACCATCTCCGCCCTCACATTTCACGGCAGACCACGCACCGAGACGCGCCGTCTGGACATTCGTAGGGATCCAGCGTAGATTTCCGCCGTGGCAATGGCTCCTTCCAAACATTTCTCGATGATCCGCGAGTTTCACTTAGCCGACTTTCTCACCCTGGCTAACGCCGCTTGTGGACTCGCCGCGGTGTTCTTCAGCATGCGCTACATGGGCAGCCAGGCCCTGACCGACTTCTTCGCCGCCGTGGCCATGGCGCCGGCAGCCCTCCTCTTCGACTGGCTCGATGGCCGGGTCGCCCGCTGGCGGCACATGCATTCGGCGCTGGGACGCGAGTTGGACTCACTAGCGGACATCATCTCGTTCGGGGTCGCGCCGGCGGCCATCGGATTCGCCGCGGGCCTGCGGGGAGGGTGGGACTGGGTCATGCTCACCTATTTCGTCTGCTGCGGGGTCAGCCGCCTGGCCCGGTACAACGTCACCGCCGAGCGCCTCTCCGAGGGAGCGGACAAGGTCGCCTACTTCGAAGGCACTCCCATTCCCACCACGGTACTATTGATCGGCGTCCTCGTCTGGGCCGCCTGGCAGGACCGGTTGGGCGCACACCTCTATTGGGGATCCTGGACCTTCGGGCCCTGCGACCTCCACCCCCTATCCCTCCTGTTTGTCCTCTCCGGGACCTTGATGATCAGTAAAACGCTGCGTATTCCAAAAGTATAGGGGGAGTGATGCCTTCGGGCTTCGCTCCCGCACCTCCCGGAGCGATCCGCTCGGGCATCGCCGGGTGGAAGCCTTCTGGAATTCCCTCCGTCACGGTGGTGCCCACCGTGAAGCGTCGGTCAGTTCCAGCTTTTCCTCCCGTCTCAACCCAGCGGATACCTCGCTCCTCCGGTCACGTCCGCGAAAGCCAAAGGCCTCCCTGTAGAGGGTGATTCGTCGGAGGAAAAAGGAGAGAGGCGGGGATTGGGGGATTGACGGTATGTCCGATATGACATATGATCTTGTGTAGTCAACGGATCCTTGTGTGACGATGGGCGAGATAGACAAACCACTTGTCTGGCTTCGTGGCGGGGTCAAGACACCGCCGTTCTCTCAGGCTGCGCGCCTCGAAGCGGGATATGCGCTCAGGTTGTTGCAGCAGGGCGAATCGCTTGGACTGCCGCACTCACGGCCCATGCCAGCCATTGGGCCTCGATGCCATGAGTTGCGGATCAATGATGAGTCCTGCACGTTTCGCATCATATACCGGGCAGATACTGACGCAGTGGTCATTCTCGACGTGTTGAAGAAGAAGACTCAACAGACGCCTCAATCGATTATTCAGACCTGCAGACGCCGACTCCGAGAGTATGACCAACTGAATGCTTAAGAGGAGCATGACCATGAAGAAAACGAAACGCGCAAAACTGGAAGCTGCCGGATGGGTGGTCGGGTCCGTGAAGGAGTTTCTCGGGCTGTCAGAAGCGGAGGCGGTGCTCATCGAAGTGAAGCTGGCGCTCAGTCGGAGTCTTCGGGAGCGACGGAATAAACAGGGCCTCTCGCAAGTCCAGCTCGCTGAGCGCCTCCAATCCAGTCAATCCCGAGTGGCGAAAATGGAAGCCGGCGATCCGTCAGTGTCGATGGATCTCTTGGTCAGTGCCCTCTTACTCCTTGGGGCCAGTTCCACCGATCTTGCCAACGCCATTAAGGGCGGAGAAAAGAAAGCAGGCCCTCGCGCCGCATAGAGGAGTCGCCGCTAGCGGTTCGACCTCTTAGGTTTGTTTGGTCTTTTGGGTTCTTCTGGTTGATTTCTCGATCCGGCCAACCAGACAAACGAGACAGGCTAGATAGACCAGATAAACCGTCTTCGCCCCCCCACGTCTCGCCATTCCAGCCATTCCCCCTCGTCGCGCGCTTCTCGTTCGATAGCACGACAGCATAGCCCTCCTCACCCTTGCGTATTGCCCTGGTCCGGTCACCCAGTTACACTACCTGCCAGGAGAAGCAAAATTCCGACGAGCAGAAGAGCGGAACCTTATTGTGTATTCACCAAGGAGGTTCGCATGAATCGTGATGTTCGGATGATCAGCCTACTGGCCATCAGTTGTCTGGTGCTGTGGAGCGCGGGCTGCTCAAGCAAAGCTGGCCGATCGGACGGGAGCACCGCCTATCCCGCACCGATCGACAGTATGCCCAGCACGTCCATGACCGATCTTCCCGGCACAGAACGGCCCGGCCCTGGCATGGCCATCACCAAGGTGGACCCGGCTACCGCGAAACGGCAGATGGACCAAATGCGAGCAGAACAAACCGCGACGGCGACAGCCGGCCTGCGTGATGTCTTTTTTGGCTACGATAGCTGGAACATCGATGATGAGGGGCGACAGGCGCTCAGCCGGGATGCCGAGTGGCTGCGCACGCATCCGGCCGTCCAGCTGAAAGTGGAAGGGCACTGCGATGACCGGGGCAGCACCACCTATAATTTCGTGCTGGCGGAGAAGCGGGCCAAGTCAGTCCGCAATTATTTGATGGAACTCGGGATTAAGCCTGAGCGCTTCATCGTCGTGTCCTACGGCAAAGAACGCCCGTTTTGTCGAGACCGCTCCGAGACCTGTTATCAGCAGAACCGGCGAGGCCATCTTGTCGTCAGGCCATGACAGCGGCGATTGATGGCTAATTCAACGAGAGAGAAGAACCGAATGGGTCTAGGCTAGGGGGCGGCGAGTTGTTCCGCCGCTATCGGCCATACGCCTCAGCCAGGCGCACCAGTCCCGCGCATCTCGCAGGCTCTATAGACCAGATAGACCATCCCCGCGCCTCGCTCAGCACCCAGGACTCAGCACCGAGCCTCCAGCATTGCGCGCACAGCTTGTCCGGACGTGGGGCAATCGGTCACCTTCATGAACAAAGATGTTTGGACTGGTGTGTGGTTGACTCATAACTTGACTCATACTTGACCTATTAGTTACGCAGTGACTGCGGCTGCTCAAGGACCGCCGGTCGATGACGCCCAAAGAGATTCGCGAGAGCCTGCGGGTCTCTAAACAGGGAGCTATGGATCTGTTGAATCCGCTCCTGGAAGCAGGGCTGGTCCAGCGAAGCGGCACTCAGAAATCAGGCCAGTACAAACTCACCTGATTCAGCCCTGCCTCGCCGGCGATCCGTCAGTGTCGATGGACCTCTTGGTCAGTGCCCTTTTGCTCCTTGGGGCCAGTTTCATCGATCTTGCCAACGCCATTCGAGGAAGGACCGCCCCGCAGCCTAGGGTACACCAGTCCGCGCATCGTCGTCGGTCGGATGACTTTCGAGTGAGACTGCGCTAGACTTCCTTTCAACGACGCTGGGTAAGAAGTGGGGTGGGGATCACGACAGAATGAGCCAATTTCTCCTGGTCTTTCGGGTTCATGCTATCCAGCGGATGTTCCAACGGAGAGTCAGCAAAGAGGACGTCAGGCTGGTCGTCGCAACGGGGGAGACCATCGAAACCTATCCGACGGATAAGCCCTTTCCAAGTCGGCTGATACTGGGGTGGAGTGGCTTGCGTCCCCTCCATGTGGTGGCAGCCGATAATGGGTCGGCCCAGGAAACGATCATCGTGACCGTCTATCAGCCGGATATCGAAGAGTGGGAGTCGGGATTCAAGAGGAGGAAGCGTCGATGATGTGCGTCATTTGCAAAACCGGGGAAACTCACCAGGGCACAGCGACGGTCACGCTCGAGCGCGAGGGCGCAACGGTCGTCATCAAAGGAGTTCCGGCGCGGGTCTGTACGAATTGCGGAGAAGAGTACGTGGAAGAAAGCGTCACCGCTCACCTGCTTAAGACTGCCGAAGAAGCCGTCCGCGCGGGAGTCCAAGTCGACGTCAGGACCTATGCGGCCGCCTAGCAGGCTGTCCGGTCTTTCTTGTTCCTCTGGTCTATCTGGTTCTTCTGGTTGAATTTCCGATCCGGCCAACCAGCACGGCTCTTCCCATGCCGCGCTTCGCGCTCAGCACGCAGCACTTCCGGACACCCCTTGCGTTTCACCTTTCACGCCTCACGTCTCGTCTTTCCCGCTAGTCGTGCCCGTCCCGCAGGCGCGATAGACCAGACCGACCATCCCCCTGTCCGACCAACCAGATAGACCAGACAAACCAGATGAACCCGCCCTCGTCCCGCCCTCCTTGCTCAGCACTTCGCGAGTACAGCTTGTCAGGATGTGGGCAAATCGGTATCCTTCAAAGGCGAGTGGCTGTTGAGGGGAGTGTGGAATGGGTATCGCAGATGTACTCATACTCAAACGGCCAGAGAGCCTCATATCCCTCACGAATCTCGGCTTAGGATCGTCCGTCGAGTATGCGCCGTTTGCGCGAGAGCGTGAGCGAGGCAACGGGCATCGGTTGTTTCCGAAGGGCCCTCGGACCATAATAAAAAGATGAGCATGGCCTTGGCGGCCAAAGAGAGGATGGGCGATATGTCGACAGCCGAACGAATCTTCAAGGAAGCGCAAAAGCTCCCGGACACACTCGCGCAGGAAGTGTTGGATTTCATCGAATACATTGAAATCAAACATGGACTGAGAGATCGTCTCACTGAAGAACTAAAGCAGGCGCAGGAACCGGTCATGCGCCACGTATGGGACAACGAGGACGACGAGGTCTGGAATGCCGTGCCGATGTCTGGCCTGAAGGAGGGCAGCCATGAAAGCTGACGCGAAGAAGATCCTGGACGAGGCCATGCTGTTGGAGCCCGCAACCCGAGCGTTTATCGCCGCGGCGCTCCTGGAAGGACTCGACTTTGAGCAAGACTTCGACGTCTCCCAATCATGGCGGGCAGAGATTCAGCGCCGCTGCGATGACATCGATCGTGGAAATGCCACACTGATTGATTCCGATACTGTCATGGCCGAGCTACGGAAGAAACAGGCCTGATGCACATCCGGTGGCATCCGGAAGCTCGATTGGAGGCAGCCGACGCGGCAAGATTTTAGAGGGAAAGACAGCCAGGTCTTGAGCAGCGGTTCCTCGACATTCTCGACGATGCCCTCCACAGAATTCGTCGTCGCCCCCAGCTATATCCGAAGGTTGTGGACGAGGTTCGTAAGTGCAAGCTCCCCCGCTTCCCCTATGGGATTATCTATCGGACCAAGTTAGACGCGATTGAGATCCTCGCGATCATGCACTTGCGGCGAGAGCCAGGATACTGGAAGTCGCGATCACGATAAGCCTACGCCTGGGCTCCCTGTTCGTCTGGTCTATCCGGTCTCTGGTGAGGCTTCCCGATCCGGCCAACCAGATAGACCAGCCCCCCGTCGCGCATTTCGCGCCTTTCCCGCTCATCTCGCCTTCTTCACTCAGCACTTCCGATGAGGCATCCCTTTGGGGGGCGTGATTTATTGAGGAGGAAAGCGTATCCTTCGGCGGCGATTTCGTGAGTTGGAGAGATGTTCCTGACACCTATTCTGTTCCCGTATTTGTTATTCTAATCACCTCACTGGGAGAATCTCAGCCTAGCCCTAGTTGTCCCATCAATAATTGTCCGTTGATCCGTGAACGGAAAGCAGGCATTTCTTATCGTGCGTAACGGGATGGGGAAGAATGAACGCTGTTGAGATTGAAGAAGCAATTTCGGCCCTGGCCGAGCAGACATTCGACCCCCAGGAGTTCCCGTTCGCCTTCCTGCAAGCCTTCGGCAACAAGGAAACGACCCTCAAGCGCCTCCGTAAGGGCGAGTCCAATAAATCTGACCTTGGCGGAGTCCTTCAGAGCAACAATATCCATATTGCTGTCGCTCCGCCGGGCGAGATCACAAAGACCTTAGCCGCGTTGAAGGAAAGTACGGCGACCGCGCGCGCCAAGGCTAAATTCGTGTTGGCAACGGATGGGGAGACCTTCGAGGCCGAAGACCTGTCGAGCGGCGAGACAGTCGCCTGCGCCTACCGCGACTTCCCTGATCATTTTGGCTTCTTTCTCCCGCTGGCCGGTATCACAACCGTCCAGCAGGTGCGTGAAAGCTCGTTCGACATCCGCGCGACCAGCCGCATGAACCGGCTCTATGTCGAGCTGCTAAAGGATAACCCGGAATGGGGCACGGAAAAGCGTCGGCCGGATATGAACCACTTCATGGCGCGGCTGATCTTCTGTTTCTTCGCCGAGGACACGGACATCTTCGCCGGCGGCCGCCTGTTTACATCGACCATCGAACACATGAGCGCTCGGGACTCGTCTAACACGCATGAGGTGATCCAGACGATCTTCCTGGCTCTGAACCTCAAACAGGAGGACCGCAAGGGTTCTTCCGTCCCACGGTGGGCCGATGACTTTCCTTACGTGAATGGCGGCTTGTTCTCGGGCAGTTTGAACGTGCCGCGATTCAGCAAGATTGCGCGTTCCTACCTCCTGCACATCGGCAATCTCGACTGGACAAGGATCAACCCGGACATCTTCGGCTCGATGATTCAGGCCGTCGCCGAGGACAAGGAACGCGGCGCGCTCGGAATGCATTACACCAGTGTCCCGAACATCCTGAAGGTGCTCAATCCGCTTTTCTTGAACGACCTCCGGGCGCGGCTCGAAGAAGCCGGGGACAATCCGCGCACGTTGCTCAACCTTCGCAAGCGCATGTCGCGGATCAGGGTCTTCGACCCGGCTTGCGGCAGCGGCAACTTCCTCGTCATCGCCTACAAGGAAATGCGGGCGATTGAGGCCGAGATTAACAAGCGTCGCGGCGAGGGCGACAGCCGCTCCGAAATCCCGCTTACAAACTTCCGTGGAATCGAGTTGCGTGACTTTCCCGCCGAAATCGCGCGTCTCGCCCTCATCATTGCCGAGTATCAATGCGACGTACTCTATCGTGGTAAAAAGCTCGCTCTCGCTGAGTTTCTGCCGCTGGAAAAAGAAAACTGGATTACGTGCGGCAACGCTTTGCGATTGAATTGGCTGAGCATCTGCCCGCCCACAGGCACGGGAGTGAAGCTACTCGGTGACGACTTATTCAGCACACCACTCGATCAAGCACAGATCGATTTCGAGAACGAAGGCGGAGAGACGTACATATGCGGCAACCCTCCTTTCACGGGAACACGAAAGCAAACTGTCGCACAAAAGAATGATCTAAAGGATGTGTTTTCCGGCCTGACTAAGCAGTGGAAAAACGTAGATTACGTTGGAGCATGGTTCCTTAAGGCTGCTCAATACAACTCTCATAGCGATGCACCGTTTGCATTCGTGGCAACGAATAGCATGTGCCAGGGACAGCAGGTTCCCATCACGTGGGCCCTGCTCCTGTCGATGGGATTTGGGATCAGATTCGCGGTCACTCCATTTAAGTGGAGCAATCTTGCCAACAACAAAGCTGGTGTCACGGTAGTTATCGTGGGCGTTGATGGTCGCAAGAGTGGAACACGCATTATTTATTACGATGACGCAAAGGCAGTCGTGGAACACATTAATCCATACCTCACCGCACATCGGGTGGACATCATCAAGGCACTTAGGAGTCCTGCATTCTCTCAGGTTGCCCTAGAGTATGGTGTCTATTACTCGAAATCGGCTGGCTTGCTGGTCTCAGCCATCGAGGCAAGAGATCTCCGATCAGCCAGCGTTCCGGACAAGTATCTACGAGAGTTCATTGGCTCTCATGAATTCATCAACGGAGAAGTTCGTTATTGCCTTTGGATATCTGATGATAATTTGACGGACGCAATTTCGTATCCACAGATTTCCTCAAGAATTAAAGCCGTCGAGCGTGATCGCCTCGCAACGGAAGATAAGGCTGTTCAGAAACTTGCGGCGAGGCCTCATCAATTTCGTGAGTTCAAGGGCGACGAGGCTCGGAAAATCTTTGTGCCAATAGTTAGCTCCGAGAGCCGCGAGTATTTTCCCGCTGGGCTTGTGGGTGACAGTGTAGTTCCAACCAACAAAGCGTTCTATGTTCCTACTGATGAGCTTTGGCCGCTAGCTATCATTCTGTCCAAACTCCACTTAGTTTGGATAGGAACTATTTGTGGTCGGTTGGAGATGCGGTATTCGTATCGCAGATTCAACTCCCCAGTGCATAACATTCAGCCGCGTCTGACCAGAGCCTGAAAGACCTCGTTGGGCGTTTTAAATCCGAGTGATTTTCTAGGTCTACGGTTGAGCAGGCGTTCGACCCTCGCCACCGTCGCCGGGTGG